>DATMXJ010000132.1:0-2865 GCA_035561675.1 Thermoplasmatota archaeon | reverse complement strand
GTCATTACCAGCATGCATATAAAGATGCCTAAGATTTTTTTTGTGTTCATACTTTATTCCCCAACAACTAATATATCAACATAATATATAAATCTTTTGTTGATTTTCATAGAAATTCGGCAATATTTCCTAGTTTTTTGGTAAGTCGGCCCATTTTTTCCCGAGATCGTTCTATGACCTCATTTGAGATTTCGACCAGTAAAGAGAGTTGTTTTTCGTCGCAAAAAAGACAGCCATCTCTCCCTATAGGGGCATCAAGACGCTCGGTACTGTTGATTTCAATGATGATTTTTTTTTCTATTGATTTTACTGCTGAGTTTTTGAATCCACAGGATATCGCGGTTTTTACCATTTTGTCCGCAAGTTGGAGGGTTTCAGCACCTATGTGGAGGATCGGTGCTTGGGCTAGTAACCAGAGAAAACCAGTTGTCGCCTTTGTCGCGGCAGTTCGCAGCTCATCTGGTTCTATGGTTCGATGCCAAATCCCAAGGAATGTCGCACCGCGTTTGTCACCAATCTGTGGTATCTGTAGTAAAACAATGCGGCCTGCACAACTACTTGAGGTGTAGAATCCTCCGATCTTATTTATTAGATCAAGGATTGGGAGCGCACCAGTGTCGACCTTTCCTTGGTCGCACGCATCATTCAGGGATTTCAACGCGTTTTCTTTCGCATCTAGGAACTCTTTTTTCTTCATTTCGAAACGCTTCTATCAGAAATCGAAAGCAGGATATCTCTTCTCTTTAGTTCGTTGAAAAAAACAGTCGGTGGAATGATTTCCTCTGGACAGAACACACCCCGCTCCTGGATAGTTCCATTCTCGATCATCTGGGCGGTGATGGCCGCAGGATAGCCGGTCGTCCGCATCATTGCAGTGATGTTATGTTTCCTGTCATAGTAATCTATTAAGAGGTATTCCCTGGATCGCTTCTCCCCCTGTATTATCCCTTCACTTATCACTTTCAACAGCACGACGTCTTCTCCTGTAGTTGGAACGTTTTTCATAAGTAATGACGCGAAGATATCCCGAGGGGCAATCATCTGACCAACGCAATTGATCTTTTTTTCATCAGCGAATCCAAGATCTAGTATCGCCTTGATTTTTTCACAATGTCCTGGGTATCGTATCGTTTTATAATCAAGATAGTTGATTGTACGTCTATATGTATATGGTAAGGTTGAGCATCCACCT
The DNA here is from genome assembly GCA_035561675.1 of Thermoplasmatota archaeon. Lineage (GTDB taxonomy): Archaea > Thermoplasmatota > E2 > DHVEG-1 > DHVEG-1 > SM1-50. The sequence continues at coordinate 1,673 of DATMXJ010000132.1, read as the reverse complement.
GAGGTAAGGAACGCTTCCATTGTTCCAAACGGTTTTGGAAATTCCAATGATTCAACTTCGGTCATAGATTTCTTATTACGGATCTTCCCCTGGTCGAGAATCAAGGCGTCTTCTACATATTCATTGATAAGGCCATAGGGTGAAAACACGATCTGATAATTCAAGGGGGGTTTCGGATAACGTGGTAATCCTCCCACGCGGAGTTTAACGAAGTCGACTGTATCCAGATGATCGACGATGTCCCGGGTGATGATGGATACAAGACCAGGTGCCAACCCTGAATCAGGGATAATGGTCACATCGTTTTTTTTCGCTTGCGAAAAAAGACGTCGCTCATTATCAACAATCGTGTTGTTCCCACCAAGGTCGATAAAATGTGTTTTTGCCTGTATCGCTAGCTTGGCCAACTTGTAATTATATTTATAGGGGAGCGCAGAGATAACGACATCCCCTTTTTGTACTCGTTTTTTAATCTCAGATGGTCTCTCGGCGTCAAGCGTTTTTACTTCAACCCGAGTTCCTTGGAGAAATCGTTTCGCTGTTGTTTGTGTTCTACTGTCTTTTTCTCCAAGAATGATGTCATCGAAACTTGAGAAGCGTGACAGATCGTAAGCAATCGCACGACCCATCATACCTGCTCCGAGTATTAGTACGTTCATATCGACCGACCCATTATCAGATGCAGGATTGATATCTTCCTGTTAAATGTTTCCAAAGCTCTTGTTCATGAGGATTTCTTCCTCGTTATCCTGCTTCCGTATGATGCTAATGAGAATCGTCAACAGGAAAGACGGTGGAAGGCCAATAATGATATGGTCAGGTATATTGATCATGTAATTCCCAGAAAGGAGTGTCTCCTCCAAAATAGATTGTTCAATTGATTTTTAAAGAGTTGTAAACCAAGTCTCTTATTTTGTATCTTTATTTATTTTTCATTCAGAAACTCTTATAGAGCAACTCTGTATTCTTCCTGCCAAAATTGGAGTGTTTTTTATGACACAGGAATATTGGGACCGCAAGATAGAAACAATGCCATTAACTGAATTAAAACAAGTACAATTGAAGCGATTGCAAAAATTAGTAAAATATGTCAATACCTCGAATCAATTTTATCATAAGAAACTTTCAGAAGCCAAGGTGAAACCCGAGTCGATAAAAACATTAAAGGATATTGAGAAACTCCCTTTTTTAACAAAACAAGATTTACGCTCGTATTATCCTTTTGGTTTGGTCTGTACCCCTCTTGATGATATCATAGAGGTACACGCATCATCAGGGACAACCGGAAAACCGGTCGTAGGTCCTTATACAAGAAATGATGTGGATCTCTGGGGGGAGATGATGGCACGGTCCTTATATGCGAACGGCCTTCGAAAAAACGATGTGCTTCAGAATGCCTATGGATACGGGTTGTTCACCGGAGCGCACGGCTTTGAGAAGGGTGCTGAGAAAATTGGTGCAATGGTGATTACGATTGGCTCGGGGAACACTGAGCGCCAGATAGATATCATGAGGGATTTTGGTAGTACTGCGCTTGCGTGTACACCTTCATATTCCTTGCATATTGCAGAGGTCGCTGAAGAGAAAGGATTGAACCCTGCGGAGGATTTCAAGCTTCGATTAGGTGCGTTCGGAGCAGAATCCTGGAGTGAAGAGATGCGGAAGAATATCGA
>DATMXJ010000131.1:0-2980 GCA_035561675.1 Thermoplasmatota archaeon | reverse complement strand
ATGATCGTAAACCCTGTAGCGAGGGATTGCAGTTCGTTGATTGCCGCGTGTGCCATATTGTAGCGGGCAAAGGTGGTGTCTGCGATGCCGATTCGTTTCATGGTTCTCCTTCGATACGTTGCATCTTCTTTTGGAACTCGTGGGCTTCGATGACTTTTTGGATTATCCGACGGGTGCCTTCCAGGTCGCTTTCCCCTTGGTATTTCGAGAGTCGGACGACCTTTATGTTGAGTTTCCTTTTTTTCAGCTCGTTCTGGATTGTTTTTGCATCGTGGATCTGGTCAAAACCAAGGGCGATGATGTCCGGTTTTATTTCTTCGACGATTGCATACATATCCTGCTCATGACCAAGGTATGCTTCATCGACGACTTTGAGTTCTTTGATGAGATTGACTCGTATCTCTTGCGGTGTGATTGGGTCATGTTTGAGTTTGCGTACTGTTGCATCAGTCGCGACAACAACCACAAGCCTGTCCCCTAGTTTTTTTGCTTCTTTCAGATAGTAGATATGTCCCATGTGTAGTAAATCAAAAGTCCCGGTTGCCATTACTTTGACCATTGTTTCCACGCCTTGATAATATCGTTTCCTTCAAGGAACACAAGGTTGTTTTTTTGAGCGTATTTCTTTGCATCTTCTTTTGGTAATGCTTTTCCGTGTTCTCCCATGATCTCACAACCGCTTCCGACAGGGATAAGTCCTGCCATTTCAAGTAATGAAATCACTAGCTCCGTATGACCTTTTCGCTCGTTGAGGAGTTTTTTTGAGGCGATGCAGATGGGGATATGTCCGGGGGAACGGAATTCTTTTCCGAGTTCTTTTACCGCAGTGTTGCTGTCTGTATCTTTTGTTCTCTTCACAAGTTCTGCGAATTTTTTCATGGTCAGACTTCGGTCATTGTCCGTGATCCCGGTAAATGTTTTCCGGTGATTTATGTACAGGGAGAAAGAGGATTTCGTGTCGTAGGGGATGTCATTTGGGACGAGCGCTTTGAGGACTGGGTAATCGGGGCTCACCTCAGAAAATAGGTCTGAGAGAAAGGGGAGTTGTAGTGTCTGTGCTGCCTGGTGAGATATCATGAGGAAGATGAGTCCTCCACCGTCTTTTCGCATGCGTTTGATTGATTCGGGGGTGACGAACTGGGAGGCGATGACGAGGTCTGTTTCGCTTTCTCTTGATTCGTTATCATAGATGAGTATAAATTGTCCCTTTTGGAGGGATTCGATAGCGTTCTGTACGGAAATAAGAATTCACCTGTGAGGAACATTTCACAAGATAAAATAAATATTGGGATGTTACTCAGAAATGGGTCGACTTGGTTTTGACTTACTCCGAGAAACCACGTATCGAGTAATGTACCCAGCAATTCTATTTCTTAGAAGTTTACTACTCACGGTCACAAGTAAATCAACCTTTTCTTTATTATTCTGAAAATCACCAGTAAATAGTTCTGGATACTTCTTTACTAAATCAATTGCAGTGCTCTTGATATGTGTCTGTCGTATATTGCCCAGATGAATCACCCTTAAGATATAGGCTTCCGGAATAGTGTTTTGTTATTTAAAGTTAGTGCGAGGGAGAATTCTTGTTTCTTTTCACATTCTACGATATATTAAAAAAAAGAAAAATGGGAAAAATAAGGTTATACTCCTCCCACGTACTCATCTCTATCATAGGGAGTAGCCATTTCTTCTTTTATGACTTCCGCGAGACGTTTAATCCCTTCTCGAATCACATCATCGTCAGAATACGAAAAATTCAATCTCATCGAGTTGTAATTGCTGCTATCCGGATAGAACGCATCGCCAACCACATACGCGACTTGCTTTGCCACCGCTCGTTTAAACATCAGACGCGTGTTCACATTTTTCGGCAAGGTGACCCACAGGAACATCCCGCCACCTGGGACTGTCCATTTCGCCTCTTTCGGGAAATATTCCTTCAACGCTTTAATCATCACATCCCGCTTATGCCGATAAAGCAGCTTGATATGTTTAATCTGAATATCAAGATAACCGCCTTTGATGTATTCATAGGCAACATATTGAACGAACATGTTGGAACAAAGATCAGCGGATTGTTTTGTGAGGGAGAATCGGTTGATGATCTCCTCAGAGCCGATGATCCAAGCGAGGCGGAAACCAGGTGCCAGCACCTTAGAAAACGTCCCAATATAGATGACACGACCCTTCGTGTCCAATGATTTAATCGACGGGATCTCTTCTCCTTCAAAGACCAGTTCACCATAGGGATCATCCTCAATGATGACAAAATCATACTCCGAGGCGATCTCGAGGAGCTCTTTTCGATGTTCCAACGAGATGCTTTCTCCAGACGGGTTCTGGAACGTCGCGACCGCATACAGAAACTTCGGGGTAATACCGGTTCGGTGAAGACGCTTCAGGTTTCTCCGCAAGGAATCGATGTCAATTCCTTCGTCATTCATCGGGATGCATTCGCAGTTCCCCTGATACGCATGAAACGCCTGCAGGGCACCAAGATAGGTCGGTGCGCTCGTGATATAGGTATCCCCCGGGTCTAATAAGTTAAACGCGACAAACGACAGCGCCTGCTGGGCACCACTCGTGATAAGAATGTCATGGAGCTCACAATCAATCCCCTTTCGTTCTCTCATCCTCTGCGCTAGAACGTTCCGAAGCTGCGGTAAACCCTCGGTTGTTCCGTATTGAAGGGCGTTATGGATATCGGTTTTAAAGACCTTCTCGATGCATTCATGGATGACATCGATAGGGAATGCATCAGGATTCGGTAATCCCCCCGCTAGAGAGATAAACCCTGGGCTTTGCGTGAGTTTCAATAACTCACGTATCTCCGAGGATTTCAGGTTTTTTGATCGTGTCGAGAATAAACGGTCGTAATTAACTACCATAAAAATGCCCCGTGCCTGTAATCAGTTCCCTTATTTTAAAATTTGGTATTTACACTCGCTACCATTTTTTTTGAAATCGACGGTTGTTTATA
>DATMXJ010000130.1:0-2596 GCA_035561675.1 Thermoplasmatota archaeon | reverse complement strand
GTTGCATGCTTAAGGATTTCACTAAAGTTGGAAGCGGTGAGGTCTTCCGCGATGACGTAAAAGAACGATACCGTCACCGGTTCTTCCGAAAGGGCAATTACCTACCAGAGCGCTATGGCTTTGTCGCCTGCGTCGGATGTGGCAGATGCGGCAGCGCCTGCTTACCAGATATCGCTGATCCCTGCAACCTTATCAATGAACTTGCACATTTTACCTCAGAGGATGATACAGGAAAATATTTCATACGGGAAGAAAACGAGGTGTTGGAAAAAGGGATTATTCATGTTCCACGCAGTGCAACGATTAAAAAAATAACACCCTTTAATGAACTTGATAGCCTCTTTGAAATCGAACTAGATGATAAAAAACCATTAGGACATAAACCCGGACAGTTTGTCGAGGTATCCGTTTTCGGGTATGGTGAAGCACCCTTTGGCATCTCCACACCACCGGGGAATACTCCAATTTTTGAAATTATGGTCCGACAAGTCGGAAATGTGACAAAAAAATTATGCTCGTTACAACCTGGTGATAAAATCGGTATTCGCGGACCATTGGGAAACGGATTCGATGTGACATCATTCGAAGGAAAAACACTCCTTTTCACTTCTGGTGGAACCGGTATGGTGCCGATGCGTTCGTTAATTAATCATGTCCTGGATCCAACACAAAGAAATAAATTCAAGGACATCATCATATTGTATGGTGCGAAACGTCCAAAGGAGATAACCTTTATGGATGACGTTGACCACTGGAAAAAAATTCACAACGTTCAATGTGAACTAACCGTCGATCGATGTGAGCCAAGCGAATGCTGGGGAGGATGCACCGGTCTGATCACCACATTATTCCCGAAAATAAAGGCAGATAAACTTGATTCAAAAAATACAATAGCGGTAGTTATTGGACCACCGATTATGTATAAATTTGTCATTAAATGCTTGCAAACCCTTGGTGTCCCTGACGATAATATCTACGTGTCTCTTGAGCGACGCATGAAATGTGGTGTCGCAAAATGCGGTCATTGCCAGATAAATGGGATCTACGTTTGCAAGGAAGGCCCAGTATTCAATTACGGCAGGCTTAAACAACTACCGGAGGCGTTTGAATGAAACAAAAACCACGGGTCGCTGTCTTTGATTTTGCGGATTGCGAAGGATGTGAGCTAGAGATCGCTGACCTTGAAGAAGAAGTACTAGAACTCCTTGAAATCGTAGATATCGTCTCATTCCGTGAGGTGATGAAAGAACATTCAGATTTATATGATATCGCGATCGTCGAAGGCTCCATCATGAGACCGATGGATGAGAAACGATTACGTAGCATTCGGAGTCGCGCAAAAATTCTAATCGCACTAGGTGCTTGTGCGACCATGGGCGGAGTCAATAAAATTCGGAATCAATGGATGCCCGATGAAGTAAAAAAAGAGGTCTATGGCACCGCGAATCTGAAAGGAAACGAACTCTTTGATGTGTTCCAAACAAAAGCACTCAATGAGGTTGTTCCAGTTGATTATTATATCTATGGCTGTCCGATAGATCGAGATGAATTCAAATCGGTTATCACAGCCATAGCTCTTGGGAAGAAACCTGATATCCCCCGTTATCCTGTTTGTGTGGAATGTAAGAAAAACGAGAATATCTGTCAGTTTGAGCTTGGTTCGTTCTGTCTTGGACCAATCACCAGAGCTGGGTGTAAAGCGATATGTCCGACCCATAACAGCCCTTGTGAGGGCTGTAGAGGTCTGATTAAGAAAGCAGAGACGGAATGCGTAAAAGAAGTATTGGAACGATACAAGCTTTCCTATGAGGATATACGACGACGATGTACAATGTATAATTATGGACGAAAGGAGTGTAGTTACGATGAGTAAAGATTTTTCGGTTCATGTTGAACATATCACTCGAGTTGAAGGCCATGGAAATATCATCCTCGATGTCAAGAACGGTACGATTGAGAAACTTCAATGGAGCGTTGTAGAGGCGCCAAGATTCTTTGAAGCCATGTTACGCGGGCAACATTATAACGAGTTGCGCCCAATCACGTCACGGATCTGTGGTATTTGTTCGATTGGTCATTCCCTTGCGTCACTCAAGGCGACCGAGGACGCATTAGGAGTAAAAATTACGAACCAAACCGCGACGCTACGTCGATTAGCGATTCATGCAGAGAACATGCAGAGCCATATTCTTCACATCGGGTACCTCGTGGCACCTGACCTCCTCGGTGCTGGTAGCGTGTTTTCTTTACTTGGAAAACACACGGACACTGTTCTGAAAATTGTTAAACTGCATCGTCTGGCAAATGAAATGTCAGATTTAATTTGTGGACGAACCATACATCCAATTCGACTAATCGTAGGTGGTTTTTCACTGCAACCTACTGAAAAACAATTGATCCAATTAAAAAAAAGACTGCTCGAAGCACAAGAACTCACAAAGGAACTTGCTCCCATCATACTAAGCGTTGCCGGTAATCTGCCTTCATTCACCCGGGAAACAGAATATATTGGTTTAACCTCTGATGCGGAATATTCTTTGTACGATGGAGACATCGCCTCAACAGATACAGGAAGGCATCCCAAATATCGGGATTA
>DATMXJ010000129.1:0-3829 GCA_035561675.1 Thermoplasmatota archaeon | reverse complement strand
TGTATGTTATTTCATTAATCTGCGCGTCTAGACGAGCGCGATCAATCAAGGAACGAGCATCGGCAACAAGACCTGAGGTTGCACAACCGATGTGATCATCAATAATGAATATCTTCTCAATTGAATCAGGCTCAATCAGTCGAGAGGTAATACGCTTATCAACAATTAAAATAGCACCATCTCGAAATTTCACTCCCACGGTTGTGGTTCCACGTTTTACCGCTTCCCGGGCGTACTCTACCTGAAATAAGCGTCCATCTGGGGAAAAGACGGTAATCGCTCTATCATATGCCATATTTGATGGTTGCATTTTTTATTTCACCTCATCTTTTCTTCTGTTTTTCTCACTAATTTCTCTTAATTTCAACCATGAATGCACTTTTCATGTATATAGTTTGTGTTTACGTTTCTTCTCTAGAAAAAAACGATACAAACATGACTCGGTCAGACTCCTCTTTTTACACCCCAGACGATTTTATGAAGCTGCATTGATAATCGTACGTCTAATCCATCATGGAGAATCCATGACGCAAGCTTCTTTGGGTCCGTTCCCCAAACCGGCTGGAAAAAAACAGTGCAGATCGGATCGTATTTTTTGAGAATATGTTTTGCGTAAAGGTAATCTTCTTTATTCTTGATAATGAATTTGAGTTGATCTTTTTTTGAAAGAGCGAGGATATTGTTCATATTCATGTCTTCAGGGGAGCCTGAGGAAGGACATTTTATGTCAAGAGAAATGATAAGAGATTTCTTTCCAACAAGTTTCTGAATACTGAAACTACCATTGGTTTCTAGGCATACCATATAGTTTTTTTTAATGAGACAGTCGATAAGTCTTATGGTTTGTCTCTGAACGAGTGGCTCCCCACCTGTAATACAGATATGTTTACATGGATATTTCGTTATCTCTTCCAGGATCTCTTGTACCGTCATTTCCGTTCCTTTGGTGTACGCATAGGTCGTATCGCAATAGGTGCATCTGAGGTTACATCCAGAGGTTCTAACAAAAATGCTTGGAGTCCCAACAAGGAGACCTTCGCCTTGTAGTGAAAAGAATATCTCATTTATTTTCATTTACATGATGTATTTTGGATGTGAATTAAAATCTTTTCATAAGAAAAAAAAGAAGGAATGAGGGAAAGAAATAGGAAGTAAAAATATTTATAGGGGAAATTGTATTACGGGTAAGCCGTTCCAATGTTACTTGATATAGCGTATACTATATAAAGTCAATGCAATGCGGCCCATCTTTGGGCCTGTAGCTCAGCTAGGTAGAGCATCTGGCTTTTAACCAGGTGGCCAAGGGTTCGAATCCCTTCAGGCCCGCCTTTCCTCACGAGGAACGTAGGAGGAATGCAGTATCGCAGCCCCGCCAAAAAAATATTACGACATCTTAGGACATAAGCTGGTTCCAGAACATACTATATTATCTGATAAAGAGAAAAAGGACCTGTTGGAGAAATACCATATCAAACCAGATCAGCTTCCACGTATTCTTGCTAACGACCCAGCGGTGATTTCCGCAGGAGCGAAACCTGGTCAGATCGTGAAAATTATACGTAAAAGTCCGACAGCGAAATATGCGACCGCCTATCGGTTAGTTGTTGAGAGTGATACCTCTGAGAGTTTTGCTTTCGCTGAACCTTCTGAGGAGTTCAGCACGGCAAGTGAAGAGATGTAAAAAAAGGGGAATATGAGGAGTATTTATGAGAGAACTCGTTGATGCGTTTTATAAAGAGCGAAGTATTGTCAACCATCAGATCGCTTCCTATGATGATTTCTTACGACATCGATTGCAGCGAATTGTCGATGGAACAATCATCGGCCAGGAAGAAGAAGGAATGAAACGAGGGTACATCTACCCTGAGATAGAAGGATATAAGATAAAATTTGGGAAAATCAAGGTCGGTCTTCCACAGGTCAAAGAGGCAGATGGGACGGAACGACCACTGACACCAATGGAAGCACGGTTACGGGACCTAACCTACGAAGCGCCCATCGAGCTTGAGTTTATCCCTGTGAAAAACGAGGTGGAGTACGAGCCTGAAATAGTACGTATTGGTGAACTACCCATCATGGTAAAATCCCTGAGATGTAACATTTCTCAAAAGGTTTTGGAAGAAAAAATGGACCGCCCCTTCTCGGAAGAGGATTATCGAAAGGAACTGCAGCAAATGCAGGAAGATCCCCTGGACCCCGGCGGGTATTTTATCAGTAATGGAACAGAACGTGTGTTAATTACCGTTGAGGACCTCGCTCCAAACCGAGTTCTTGTCGAGCGGTCAAGCCGATACGGGACTGATGTTGAAGTAGCAAAAGTGTTCTCCCAACGGGAAGGATACCGAGCATTAACCGTGGTTGAAAAACGAAAGGACGGTATGCTCATGGTGAGTCTACCAACGACCTATGGTCAAATTCCACTCATTGTTTTACTTAGGGCACTTGGGATGGAGAACGATAAAGAAATCGTCGATGTCATCTGTGTGGATCCAAAGATGGAACCGTACGTGCTAGCAAACATCGAGGAATGCGCCAAGGAATACAGTATCGCGACAAAGGAAGAGGCCGTGGCGTACCTTGGGAAGAAATTTGCTGGTGGGCAGGCAAAAGAGTACCGGGTGAAACGGGTTGAAACCATCATGGACCGCCACCTTCTTGCGCATCTGGGCAACGACCCGGAGGATCGTTTGAAAAAAGCTATTTTCGTCGCTCGCATGGGGATGGCAGTCTTAGAGCTCGCGCTGGGGAAACGAGAGCAGGATGACAAGGACCATTACGCAAACAAACGGCTGAAACTTGCCGGGGATCTTATGGAAGATCTGTTCCGGGTCGCCTTTACCGCACTCTGCAAGGATTTAAAATATCAGATTGAACGGATCCATGCGAAAGGAAAAGAAATCAAAATCGCATCCTCATTACGCTCCGATGTCCTTAGCCAACGTATCCATCATGCACTTGCTACAGGGAACTGGGTGGGTGGCCGTGCCGGAGTCTCCCAGCTTCTTGACCGAACCAGTAATCTTGCGGTTCTCAGTCATCTTAGACGGGTGACCTCGCCGTTAACCAGATCACAACCACATTTCGAAGCCCGAGATTTACATTCGACACAATGGGGACGTCTCTGCCCCAATGAAACACCAGAAGGACCGAACTGCGGGTTGGTAAAAAACCTTGCACTGACGGTAGAAATATCAGAAGGATTCGGAGAAAAAGAAGTTGAAGGGGTCTTACGGGAACTTGGGATAAAGGAATTGACAAAACATGTCACCGGTGCTCGTGTTTACCTCAACGGGGATCTTATCGGGATGCACCCGAACGGTGCAGATCTCGTCAAGAAATTGCGAGAGCGACGACGGAAAGGACTGCTGAGTAATGAAATTAACGTCACCTATGATATCGAGGGAAACGATGTGATCGTGAACTGTGATTGCGGACGATTACGCAGACCATTGCTTGTCGCTGAAAACGGTAAACTTTTATTCAACCAAAAAACCCTGGCCGAGTTAAAAGAAGGGAAGAAAAAATGGACAGACTTCATCAACGATGGGGTCGTAGAATACATAGATGCAGAAGAAGAAGAGAATGCACTGATCGCATTACGATTTGAGAATCTCACCCCCGATCATACCCACATGGAGCTTGACCCGATGTGCATTCTTGGGATCGGTGCATCACTTGTCCCTTACCCGGAGCATAATTCATCACCAAGAATTACCATGGGCGCAGGGATGGGAAAACAATCCCTTGGTTTTGGTGCATCAAACTACCGAATCCGACCAGATACTCGTGGTCATCTGCTTCATTATCCTCAAATGCCATTAGTACAGAC
>DATMXJ010000128.1:0-7531 GCA_035561675.1 Thermoplasmatota archaeon | reverse complement strand
GAACCCTGCTTTAATCCGTCGATCGATGCGTTTCTCGTCGCATTCAACTGCAAGGCAGACACCTTGGTTCATGGTGACCGCGAGTGGTTGTGCGCCGCCCATGCCACCCAGACCACCGGTGAGGACGATTTTTCCTGTAAGAGTGCTTTTGAAATGTTTTCGTGCACAGGCAGCAAACGTCTCATAGGTCCCTTGGATGATTCCTTGTGTTCCGATATAGCACCAGGACCCTGCGGTCATCTGGCCGTACATTGTCAAACCAAGTTGTTCAAGTTTCCTGAACTGCTCCCAGGTGCTCCAATGAGGGACAAGATTTGAGTTTGCCATCAGGACGCGTGGGGCTGTGGTCCATGTCCGGAAGATTGCCACCGGTTTTCCTGATTGAACGAGTAAGGTTTCGTCATGTCCGAGGTTTTTGAGTGCATCGACAATCGCGTCGTAGCATTTCCAGTTCCGCGCTGCTTTTCCTGTCCCGCCGTAGATAATCAAGTCCTCTGGTTTCTCCGCGTTCTCAAGATTGTTTTCCAGCATCCGTAGGATTGCTTCTTGTTTCCAGCCTTTACATCGGAGCGTGTTCCCCCGTTGGACCTTCACGTGTCGTGCCATTATCTCGAGTTTGCACAAAGAATACGATATACAAAAACTTTGTTACCAGAAGAATAAAAGGGAAGGACGGCTGGCCTCACTAGGAGGGGATGGGATGCACTCTAACAAAATAACAACTACCAGCCCAATTCCTTCCAATTTATAATAAGAATAACCCCTATATATGCTTTTCGATTATATAAAGGAAATGCTGACGACGTTACTGCCTCTGAGGATAATTCTCCCGAGTCGACGCTTCGTTTCATCCTTGGTTTCTTCGACTTCATCGAGCACCAGGTTCATGTATTCATCATATCCTAACAGCTTGCCTTCAATATGTCTGCCATCCTTTAAGAGAAGGAGAAGTTTTTGGTTCACTGCTTTTTCAAGGACATCTAATGGTAAGGACATGGCAGAAGGTAAGGAGAGCACCCTTTTTAAAACTATTCCTTACGACCTCGGAGGATGAAAAGAAAGTTACTGGGGTAAGCCACCGATTTGAAGGCTCGGGTCTCCAAACAGTGCCCATGATTGCATGACTTTCGCATCGATCCATGAGTCACCTAAACCAGATGAATTCCATTCCACCGGGTAGGTGTGTGCATACCAGGTGACCGCAGCAGCCCAGGTGTCGCCAAGAACCGTGACATGGTCCTGGCCATAGGCATGGAAAAACGCGCATTCAAGTTCATTGATGCCTCCTTTGAATGAGGTTTTATCCTCTTTTGTGTACCCAAGACCGGTGCATCCAATGCAACTGATAGAACCACCAGATGGTTCCCGGATGATCCGTTCACTCCAGCATTCCGGGACGTATTCCTGTTTCCATCGCGTGGAATAATTGAAAAGACGTCTGAGACAGACATCGAACTGGCTGTTATGACAGCCGCTGACCACACAGACCGGGAGTCTGTCTTTGTTCCGGAAACGCCACATGTCGTTGCTATTCGGACCTTGAATAAACTCAGAGCCGTTCGGAGCATTGTTCCCCCATTGTTTCGGGCTGCCATGGCCAACAAAGTACACGAACCCCCATCCGTTACGGAAGGTTTCTATCACATTTTTTTTATCTAAAAAAGTCTGATCTGAGGTGTATAATCGAGTCGCGGTAAATCCCGTCATGTTTTCAATCGCGCGATCCCCGTAATACTCACCTTCGTACCCCGTCCAATTCGCATTACTCGTTTCAGGGTAGGTATCCCCCGCGGCGACGAGCATGGTGGAAAACCAAGGCTGGTTCAACACGGTTGTCTCATAGGTGATGATCTTCCGCACCATGATTCTGACTTCCCGTTCACTGCGGCAAGGAAGCCTGCCAACCGCGACATCGGGGGTAAGATCAAAAGCGACATCCTGGGCTGTTTCTCCGATGTACCATTCACCGTACAGGCCATCGTCATCGCTATCCCAACTCGAAAAATTTCCGTCAGCATCGTAAATGTCAGCGAAATACAGATCGCTGAGATACCCGACATCCCAGTCATCAACCATGCTGACGTATCGTACCGGGCAGTACCATGTTGGGAGAAACTGGCTGCTCCTGCCTCCTACGAGAAGAACGTAGCGGATCCCCCATTCTTCCATCGCTGTTTTTATGAAATATTTTATTTTCTCAGCATCGTCCCGGCCGTACCAGTACATCTGATGATAGACCTCTGGGAGGGTCACGAGTATTGTACTCAGACCATGCGAGTTTTTATGACGCACCAGTGGTTGTAATTCGTTTTTGAATATGTTCGGGGTGATGATAAGAAGCGAATAAATACTGAGGGGTGCTTGATGTGATTCTTTTTGTTCAGTAACCATCTGTGTGTCAGCTGCTGTTGCTGTACCAAGAGGTCCGATGATTGACCCGAAGAAAAGGAAGAGTATTCCAACTGTCGTGATGGTTCTTATTTTCTGTGTGTTCATTTCTAAGCCCTTTTATAAATATATGCTAGACTTAATAAATGTTTACCCCAGGGTGCTGATCAATTCCGATGCAGAGTATCCACCAATCCTTAGACTCGGGTCCCCGAACAGCGCCCATTGTTGAACGGTTTTCGCATCGATGGCGCTATCCTTTGCCGCAGGGGTGTTCCAATCAATCGGATAATGATTCAGATAATCAGAAATAGTATTTCCCCACACCTTCCCAAGGATCCTTGTTCCATTCACGCCGTACTCATGGAAGAACGTCGGTTCAAGATAATCACCAGCACCACTGAAGGATTCCTTATCCTCCTTTGACATCCCCAGCCCAGTACACCCGATGGTCGCAATCGATCCCCCGGTGTTGATTCGCGTCAGCTTCCATCCCCAGCATTCTCGGATCCAGGTATATCTCCAGAACGAGCCAAATGGGATAGACCCACTAGAAAAATATCGTAACCCTTCTTCTTTCAATCCCTTTATGATGTTGGCGGGTGTGACATCGAACTCGTTGTTATGACAGCCGCCGACGATACACACTGGAAGCATCTGTCTGTTTCTCAGGCGCTCCATGCTTACTGTATTTAATCCTTTGATCCACGTCTGGGCATCTTTCGGCGGATGCGTGCTCCAGGAAAACGCATTGGCATGACCTTCAAAAAGCAGGAAACCACATCCTTGGTTTATTGCACGGATGACGTCTTTTGGTCCAGTGAACGACTCGTCAGACGTCCACAGCTTTATTGGTTCGAAACCAGACATGTTCTCGATAGCATCCATCGTGTTCTGTTCCCCTTCGTACCCAGTCCAGTTCGGGTTCTCAGACTCCGGGTAGGTATCACCCGCTACGACAACGAACCTGTTGAACCAGGTTTGTCCATACGCGGTCGTCTCATAGGTGATAATCTTGCGAACCATGACCCGTACTTCAGCTTCGTTCATACAGGCGAGTCGCCCGACAAAGACATCAGGGTACAGGTCGATATCTGGGTCTTTTGCCATCTCCCCGTACCATTCACCATAGACTCCGTTGTTGTTGGTATCCCAGGTTGAGAAGTTATGGTTCTTGTCATAGAGATCAGCATAATATAACTCTGAAATGAAACACGGTTCATCCCAGCCTGTGTTGTTGTCAGTGTTATAGACATATCGAATTGGTATGGTCTGGAAATCCCCGACAAGCATGACATAGGTGATCCCCCATTCTTCCTTAGCTGTTTTAATAAAATACTTGATTTTCTCTTGCTTATCCCTGCCGTGCCAGAACATTTGATCATAGACCTGGTCAAGGGTCACTAGGTTTGTCTTAATCCCAACACGGTTCTTATGAACGATCAATGGCTGTAACGCATTAGAATATTTTTTTGGAGCAATAATTAACAAATCATAAATCACCGGACTTGGTTCTGCAGAAGAACCAGTCTTGTCATCGTTGTTATCGTCAGAGAGATACGTGTTATGTGCCATGAGAGAAGGACCGATAAGAAATCCAAATACCGCGATAAAAAAAACAATTGATTTTTTCATACGTGCGCTTCGTAACCTTTTCATAGGAAATTCCCCATCAATAAATATACACGACACTTAATAAATGTTTAGTTCTTTTTTTATCCATATGAGGAATATTATCCTATAAAAAGGACAGTATTAGAACGAGGATTGACAACGAAATTAACAGGAATAAATGTATTATAGGTGATGAGCCATGCGATGCCTCTGATGAGAGTAACCTGTACCTATCCCTGTTATCGAGTGAACAAAAAACCTTCTTCAAAGGCAGGAAAAAAAAGAGAGAACCTGAAGCTTGTTTTTTTCGATATGGATGGAGTGTTGCTTGATACGGTCAGCTCCTGGCGATATATCCATGAATATTTCGGGACGACCAATGAACGTTCTATCATGCCGTACCTCCGGGGGGACATCGATTATCTGGAGTTCATCCGACGGGATGTCTCGCTTTGGAAGATCGATGGAAAAGCAGTCAGCAAGGCGACCATTGAAAAAATATTGTACTCCATCCCTTTTATAAACGGAGTGGAGGACTGTATCTCCTTCCTGAAGGAACATGGTGTACAGACTGCGATTGTCAGCGCTGGTCTTGATATATTAGCAGAGAAAATCGCGGCTGATATTGGGATTGACTACGTGTTTGCAAATGAAGTCAAGGTAGGCCCTGACGGGCGCCTGACCGGTGAAGGGGTTCTTCATGTGGAACTGATGCAGAAAGATAAGAATGTCAAAGAGTTGGTGCAAAAACTTCATCTTTCCTTGGATGACTGTGCTGCAGTGGGGAATTCCTGTTTTGATATCCCGATGCTTGAAGTCTGTGGTCTTGGTATTGCTTTTAATCCTGAGGATGCTTGTATCAAGCAATGCGCTGATGTGGTCGTGGACGAGAAGGATTTAAGGAAATTAATCCCCACGTTTCAGACGTACCTCTGAGGGTCATTCAGCGATAAAACTCTCCGTCCAGATTGGTCTGCTTGGTTGTTGTCCTGCTTCTAAGAGTTGTTTCCATGCCTCATCTGTTAAACGATCTGCCATTGGTTGTTTGAATTCATAATAACTGAACACCGGGCCTGCCCCCACGATAATATTCCCATTGGGGGTTTTATACGCAACGATGATGAGGTCGACGTATCCGATCGCTTCTTCAAGGACTGACGCTGTGTTGGTATCCGTGTGAACATCAGCGATGAGAGTGGTTTCCTTTCCCTGGTCGTTGACTCCGGTGATGATGGTATCGAGTTGTTCGCCAAAGGTATGGATGAACTCGTAATCGCTTTCGTTGAGTCCTTTTCCTTTCAGTTCGAGTGCTGAGATGGTGAGTAATCGTCTGAGAAGTGTTTCAAGATTGTTCAGTCGATATGTCTCTGTCTCATTTAATGCCTGAAGATCAGTCAGTCCTGTCCGTGTCATCGTTGTTAACGCAAGGAGCCGTTGATAAAACTCAGGTACTGGTTCGACGTAGCCACTACCAGGTGTTTCTTCTGGTGGGATCGAGGTGATCCGCGGGGTGTACGATTGTTTCGCGTACAGGATTGTATCGTGTCGTAGCTCGGTCCATGAGGCAAGGGTTGTCTGAAGCTCCTTGTCGCTCCATGCATTGGTCTGCATAAACGAAGGATAGCGAGTATCAAAGGATCCCAGCAGAGGTTGTAAGGTGTAAAGCCAGCCCCAGTACAGATTCCGGTTCCACTCAGTCGTGTTCAATAAAGCAAACTGTCCGGTGAGATTGTCTACCTGGCGGTCATAGAATTCATAGGCGGTATCACCCTCGATATTGAGGAGCTCTCGTGCTCGTTTCGAACCAAGGATGGTCATGATATCAAGACCCCGTGGCATGACCCGTTGCCCCATCCAATAGGTGAATGGCTCACCACTCCCCATGAATTGTCCTATGGTTGGGAACACGAGATTCTGAAACATATACGAATCAGGGATGAATCGTTGTCCCATCAGTCGCATCCCTTTTGTTTTTTCCAGGACTTCATTGAGTTGTTCTTTTGAAAATGGTGGTTGAATATCAGCGTTGCCTGTCCCTCCATAAATCTGAGGGCTTCGCTGTTGTGCTAAGGCCCCAAGCAGATTGACCATTTTTGTCTCATTGGTAAATTCAGTCGCGTCGAACCTGGCTCCGAAGACAATGTTGATGCTGGTGAGATACTCAGATGGGATGAGATCGTCAGCTGACCCGACAAAGAACGTGGTGACCACGTAGACTCTTCCCCAGAGTTCATCCAAGGGTCTTCCATCGTCTGTGAGAGCGGGTAACGCTGTTGAGATAAGACAGGCTTGGATCGTTGCAATGTTTGCGTCTACCTCGCTAACGATGTCGCTACCACGCAGTAAAAATGTGATTCGTCCGTACCACATCATTGCTTTGAAGTACCGTTTGAGTTTCTCCGTTTGAGTGTAATGCCCACGAGGGTTATATTGTGAGTAATCCTCTTTGTAACGAAAGAGAGAGCTCTCATGGAATCCTTCATGTGCTTCGATAAAAGAAAGCTCAGTAGTGACATTCTCAGTAACATATTCTGGTATCGAGAACGAAACGGTTCTGATGGTCTCTGAGTTGTTATATCCCGTTGTTGGTGTCTGCAGCAGAGATAATGCTACCCCAAAAAACCCGACGTTTCGTCTGGCTGCTTCCTTCAAATGAGGCTCGGTGAATGTGTCGTAGTCTTCAATCGATTTATCGAACAATGCTTTGCTCAGGTCAAGGATGCTGTCGAAAAACTCCCGTTCTTCAATTCCTTTCAATGTCTGGTCGAACATGATATGGTAGAGGTGCAACAACGTATCAGAGGTGACGAACACAGGGATCTCATGGTCTTTGAGATAATTGTATGGATCAGTGATGTCGTCCTCAACACCAAAGTCTTTGACAAAAAATCCATTCCGTTTCAGCAATTCTTCCTGTTGAACGGTCAGAGAAAAAACACTATCGATATCGTTCAGATTCTGGATTGTTGACAGATCTAAAGGAAAGCTGTATTGTGGTGTTTGAGCATCAATTGTTATTTCCTCAGAAGAATAATACGACGCCATCTTATATTTCGGATTATCCGATGAGATGATATCAACAGAAGGGATGATAATGAGGTTACTCCCAGGTCCCGGTTGTTGAACACACCCGCTGAAACTTGTAATGATAAACAGGCTTACAACACCAATCCCAATGATCTTATTTGTACTGTTCAATTCGCATCGCCTCGACTACTCAATATCAGTAATTGTATATATAATTGTGGAAGATGTCTGGGAAAAACCAAATGACGATAGCTTTTAATCTGCCTTCTTCTATGTCTCACCGTAGATTCCTATGGTTCTTGATAATCTTGGAGATTCACTGAAGCGTACGATTAAAAAAATCGCAAACGCAGTCCATGTCGATGCACCGCTCGTCAAAGAGATTGTTCGTGACATCCAACGCGCGTTACTGCAATCAGATGTGAACGTGAAACTGGTTTTGGAACTGTCGAAAAACTCCCGTTCTTCAATTCCTTTCAATGTCTGGTCGAACATGATATGG
>DATMXJ010000127.1:0-8472 GCA_035561675.1 Thermoplasmatota archaeon | reverse complement strand
ATTACCACAGCTGTTTCCCTTGAGGATTTCATGATGCAATATTACGACCAGATCACTTCTTTTTCAGATGTTGATATCATCACTGATAATGGTCTGTTTCTTCTCGGCATCAATGATGGTACGATCACCCTATCCTCTGATCTCCCCTATGCAGTTACTACCGTTGTCCCTCTTGAAATAGTCCCTGATACGATCACTCGGTTTTTTGTCTTAGGTACGGACCTTCCGCTCAGCGTGCATTGCAATGGGGATTTTTCTATCCTTACCACCCTATCAGACACCAGCACTATTTCCATAAGAGCGAGGAACGGTGAGACACTCTGGACTGGTGGGTCGCCAAACGATTATCTCATCATCCAAGATACGACATTCTCTTTTACTAAAAATCCACCATTATCTTTTTTTCCCCTTCATAACACCACGTCGACAATCTCACTAACCGTGTCAGTTTCCCCGGCAGCTTCCAACGACGTTCGAATACAACAACTCATACAAAACGTCTCGACGGTTCTCGGGGATTTTGAAGATGGTATTAGCCCTGATTTCGTTCAAAGCATCAATGACTTAGACGCTTCTCTTCAGGCGGCCTCTTTTATCGCAAATGGAGTGATGGTTTTCCTGCGGACCAATGATTCCGTGACTATTGATCATACGACGCAACGGTTTTCCTCAGGGGGGTTTGTTCGTTTCAATACCCTTGAAATCACTAATTTTGAGTTTTCCTCGGGGCCGGTGATCAAAGCAGATAGCACCCTATGCTTTCTCGGAGATCACTTCTATAACCCTTCAGCGAAACGAAGCGTTGACGGAATCTCGTTTCCGTACGAATTGTTTTTCATATGGATTCTTGCACTGTGCGTCTTTGTTTATGTACGGTTTTTCTTACGACCTCCAATAGACATCACGCTAGATGCGAAGATTAAACGATACGCTCTCTTTACTCATCTTTTTGCTCTGGTCATTGCATTTCTCCTGCTTGACATGGAGGTCAACATCCTCTTTGGTATCAGCGCCCTTACCGGTCTACTCTCGCAAGGACTCATCATGTCTACCGCAGTATTTTTTGTCTTAGAAATCATCATCTGGATGTTAGGATACCTCATTTTGGCAATCCCACTTCAGCTTTTGTCGTACGCAATCCTCCGATTCCTTGGTATCGGGAAAGGTGGTAATGGTTTACGGAAAGCTGTTGGAGACCTGTCTATCTGGGTGTTTTGCGGATTTTATCTTCTCTTATTTTTCAACATTATTTTTTCTCTGTTTGATTTTAATAGTCTCTTGCCAATGGGATAACCTATGCAACCAGCACTACAGCCACTCATCGATGAGCCTGCTCTTCTGCTAAAGGAAAAAAAACTCCTGGTCATCGCAGATCTCCATATTGGTATTGAAAGTGAACTGCGAGAGAATGGCCTGCAGGTACCATCACAGACCAAGATAATGGAAGAACGATTGATCACAATTATAACGAAAAATAAGATAGACGATATTATCTTTCTTGGAGATATTAAACATACCATCCCTTCTTCGACCTTTCAAGAACGGACTGATGTGAAAAAATTTCTTGAAACGATTCATTCATACTGCACTCTTCACATCTTGCCAGGTAACCATGATGGGAATATCGATCGGTTGCTCACATCAGGTATACAACTCCATCCCTCTAACGGATATGTGTTTGAAGGGATCGGATTTGCTCATGGTCATCGAAAACCATCTGACGAAATCATGCAATGTGATCAGGTGATCATTGGCCATTCCCACCCTACCGTGATGCTGATGGACCGTCTTGGATACCGGACGTTTGAACAATGTTGGTTACGGGGTCCAATCCTTTCAGATGTCTTGAAAGAAAAATATCCGAACTCACCGACATCGCAGATCCTTCTCATGCCTGCATTCAATCCTTTATGCGGAGGGACCGCGGTGAACCAAGATGTGTTACTTGGGCCGTTTGGTCCCCTCATCGACGTTGATAATGCAGATCTGTATCTTTTGGATGGATCATCGATAGGTAAGGTAAAAGACCTTAAAAATTCAAGTTAACCTTAAATACATCATGGAATATACGACACCGACTTACATCAACAGATACTGATGACCTATGGAGCTGAATATCTCTGAAAAAGTCGGCAGCCTATTACAGGCGGTATTCCTTCTTATTCTCCCCTGGGTCGTCCTCTTGATTGGCCTTGCGATCCCATTGGAGAGTGTCTGGTTTTACCTCTTATGTATCACCTGGTTTGGTTGTGGGATGGTCTTTTTTGAGACCCTCAACTAGCGTGAGAATGAATCACTCGTTTTTCATTAAAACCAAAATCATATTTATCTACCATTAAATTATAGACGAAAGAAAAATTTTCGTAGGAAAATCTTTACGAGTTTTTGTCAGTTATTCAAATGAGGACCGTCGAGAAAGTATTCACTTTTTTTATGAAAAGATTATTAAAGAAGTTCTTGGATATTATCATCTTGGGAACCTCATAAATGAAGCATGTTTGGTGGAAACTTTCAATATTGATGATATCCGTTATCATCTTTAGTCCAAATGCAAATCCTTTTGTTTTTAGTGATAGCGGAAAAATTATGATTGACAATCATGCACAATATATTTTTGAATATAAGACCAACTGGTATGAAAAAAACAACAATTTCATCCAAGACACTATAACAAGTATTTCTGATTTTCAAAAAGTACAAAAGACTTTTGTAGAATCAAATAATATTCCGGCGAATTATGATAAAGATGGTCCGATGGATTCTGCCTGGCCGATGTTCAGCCATGATGTAGCCCATACCGGCCGAAGCCCTTTTAGTACAGATAATAATTCTGGTAATGAAATTTGGTATGTGCGTAGTGATAAGGACGGTGCTGTTTGGGGTTCCGCGGTAATTGATAACGATGGAATTATTTATTTTGGAACAACAGGTTCAGATGCTTCCATATATGCATTATATCCAAATGGAACACAGAAATGGCAATTTTTTGCCAGCGGCGCACTTTGGGTAAGTCCTGCTCTTGCGGAAAATGGCGATATTTATTGCACTACATGGGGATCCATAGATTATTTTCAAGCGATCACAAAAAATGGAACAGAACGATGGCATTTCCATCAGGAGGGTAGCTCTGCATCTGCTCCAACTATTGGATCCGATGGTACAATTTATTTTGGGACCGATAGTCATAATATTTTTGCGGTGAATCCCTCTGGAGCGGAAAAATGGCGATACACCACTGGTTATATCGTAATGAGCTCTCCATCAATAGGTGAAGATGGTACTATCTATATTGGATCTTGTGATCATTATCTCTATGCATTAAACCCTAATGGGACGCTCCGCTGGCGGTTTGGAACAGGTAACGAAATTAAAGGATCAGCATCTATCGCACAAGACGGTACTATCTATGTTCCCTCGTTTGATGGATATCTTTATGCATTATATCCCAATGGGACAATGAAATGGCGAACATCCACTGGCAGTAGCGTTGCTGCTGCAGGTGTCGCACTTGCGGACGATGACACGATTTACATTGGGACAGAAAAACTCCGTGCATATAACCCTGATGGGACATTGAAATGGATAACCGATTTACAAGGCTCCATCTATGGGAGTATCCCTGCGGTATCAGCAGATGGTACTATCTTTGTTAGTGCTGGTGGCTCTCTAGTCGCTGTAAATCCAGATGGAACTATCAAATGGCGAAATCATCTGTCACTTGTTCAGATCAAGTCCTCGCCAGTCATTGGTCCTGATGATCGTGTATATGTCGGCTCTGAGGCTCCAGGATTGACACCTCCAGGATATCTTCATGCTATTGGAAAAAAGGATGCAAACGCCCCAACAAACCCGACAATCTCAGGTGAAATTGAAGGAAAAATACACAGAAAATATGAATTCACATTCACTTCCACCTCACCATTAACAAATAATCTTTTTTATCAGATTGATTGGGGGAATGGGACGCTAACCGATTGGCTTGGACCATACAGTTCTGGGGAATCGATTACCTTGAGTCATTCCTGGTCTGAAAAAGGAACCTATACTATTCGAGCACGAGCAAAGGATACTGAGAACCTCTGGAGCTCTTGGGGGACTCTCTCGGTTACCATGCCATTTTCATATGATTTACCGATACTAAGATTCTTCGACCGACTACTAGAGCGATTCCCGAATGCATTCCCATTCCTCCGACAGATCATGGGGTACTAAAAAAAATTTCCTCCAATTTTTTTTCCTTTTTTTGAAGGGCTTTCTCGATGGGAATAATATTTTTTGAACCTTTGGATAGTGAGCCCGGTTCGGGCTTTTAATGTAACGGTCAAAATATTGTTCTCAATAATTTGAGGAAAATATAATGCGTTGAAACAACTGGTTACACGATAGGCCACTTTTTCTTTCCTTTTTTCATCTTTTTTATCATTTTGATTCGCACAAAAAACCATGGGTTAAAAAACGTGTTAATGCATTTTTCGATAAAAAGGAATAGTTATATAGCGAGCATCATATTCCTTCTCCAACTTTGGAGGCTGGAGCGTTTATGACAACGATTAACCCATTTAGTGAATTAGATTTATATACTATTAGTTTGGAGGGGGAAAACAGAAGGAAAAGTGTGATTTAAATTCACTGTATGAACAGTCAAAAATCATTTAAATCACCTACCTTATTCTGTTTTCCTGTTGATCGGGATGGTTAATTATATTATCGTCACGGGTGGAGTCATTTCTGGTTTAGGAAAAGGAATTACGACCGCATCGATAGGCAAGATCCTTGTGAATCACGGATACAAAGTAACCGCGATCAAGATCGATCCCTACATCAACTTTGATGCCGGAACCCTACGACCAACTGAACATGGTGAGGTCTGGGTCACAGAGGACGGGGGGGAAATCGACCAGGACCTTGGTCATTATGAACGCTTTTTAGATGTCAACATCCCAAAATGTAACAATATCACCACCGGTCAAGTCTATAGCGCGGTGATTGAAAAAGAACGAAACGGGAAATATCTTGGGAAAACCGTACAACCAATCCCTCATGTGACCGATGAGATCAAACGACGGATCCGTGCACCTGGGGAGGAAGCAAAATTCGATTTTGTCCTTGTTGAAATCGGTGGCACCGTTGGAGACTATGAAAATGTCTTGTTTTTAGAGGCAGTCCGTCAGATGAAACATGAAGGAGAAAAAGTCATCTACGTCCATGTCACTTACGTCCCTGTCCTCAAATCAGTTGGCGAGGCAAAAACCAAGCCAACCCAACATTCCGTTAAACTGCTCAGAGAAATAGGGATTCAGCCTGATTTCATCATTACCCGTTCTGAAAAACCTCTGGATGATGTACGGAAAGAAAAGATCGCTTTGTTCTGTAATGTCTCTGGTGAGGATGTCATCTCTGATTCTAATATCGATAACGTCTACGGAGTCCCCTTACTGTTCGAAGAACAGCAGCTTTGCAAGAAGATTCTGAAGAAACTCGGTCTTCGCAAAGAAGAGAATGATTTCAACACCTGGAAGAATTATATCGCGAAAATCCGTAAAATGGATAAAAAAGTAAAAATCGGGATTGTCGGGAAATATTTTGACATTGGAGCATTTAAGCTTTCTGATTCCTATATTTCAGTCATTGAGGCGATAAAGCATGCTGCGTGGAACAACAACGTCCGCCCGGAGATCGAATGGATTGACTCGAAAATCTTTGAAAAACACCCTCGCAAGATTGTCAACCTGAAAAAATTTGATGCGATTATTGTCCCTGGTGGTTTTGGACTCTCTGGTATTGAGGGAAAGATTGCCACCATAAAATATGCTCGTGAGAACAACATTCCCTATCTTGGATTATGCCTTGGGATGCAGCTTGCTGTCGTTGAATTTGCACGAAACGTCTGTGGGTTAAAAGACGCGAACACCACCGAGGTTGAAAAAAACCCACCCTACCCAGTTATTGATTTCATCCCTGATCAAGTGAAAATCGTGACAGAATCCCGTTATGGTGCCACCATGCGGCTAGGCGCATATCCAGCGATACTCTCCGATGGCTCATTAATCAAAAAATTATATAATGATCAGAACAAGGTCTACGAACGACATCGTCATCGTTACGAGGTCAATCCGAAATATATCGAAATCCTTGAGAAAAAAGGCTTGGTGTTCTCCGGTCGTTCCCCTGATGGGATCCTGATGGAGTTCATGGAATTACCCAGTCATCCTTATTTTACAGGTACACAGGCACACCCGGAGTTCAAATCTCGGCCGATGAAACCCGCTCCTCTCTTTGATGGTCTTATCAAGGCAGCCAAGAAAAAGAAAGAATAAAACCATTACATTGTTTTTGGTTCGAATATTGTTTTATGCAACACGAGATTACTTGCGAAGAACCACAATGGTGGGATCAACGCAACAAGGATAATGTAGATGTTCAATGAACTGAGCATTATCGGGACAGATGCGTACATGAAAATAACGATAATCCCAATCAATTTTCTGATACGTGCTCGGTCAAAGGTCTTGATGGAATACAATTTATAAATCGAAATGAACGTTGCAATCGCAAACAGCACCAGCAACGCTATCTGCCAAAGGCTTGGAGACAGCCAAAGAAACACAAACGGCAGGAAAATCAAGGCTATCCGTGCAATCTCAATCAGATACCCAGTTGTTTTGAAGGAAAGCGGTAAGGCAATGACTCCAGCATAGATCTTTGCCCCTAAACGAATCGCAACCGTGTTCGCGCTCCCTTCTTCGTCATGATCAATATCCTTTATCGCACCATTAATCATATTCATGAAAAGAACCTGTATTCCTCCGATCAGAGCCACAACATAGGTTAGCATCGTAGGAGTCCCAATCGTCGATGCACCAAATAAAATCAGGAAAAAAATAGCACCGGCAACAACCAGGTCCATCCCTGGGTATTTCTTACTTGCGATGTCGTACATCGTCGCGAGGAAATAAGCTATCAGCAGGATAAAGGCAATGACGAGGTATCTGAGAAGATTAGAAAAAAATACTAACGAAAGGAGAAACGAACCAATCATACAGGATATCGCGAAGACCGTAGCACGCCTCCGAGTGATACTTCCTCGGACCAATGGTCGTGCAGAGAGATCTTTTGAGAGTTTATCGAGTCTTATATCGATGACATCATTAATCACAAATCCATAGATGTGAGCGAGACTACCTATGATAAACAAAATAAACAACTTCCAAAGAGACAACGAACCAACGTCCCACATGGATAACGCCCCAAGGACTGGAGCGATAGCGGTCAAGCCCATGTTGAAAAGACGTGTTATTTCAATATAATCACGAAGCATTACCACAAAAGTAAACCGGAGGTCCATAAAAAACCATCGGTTTGTAACCTATAGCTTTTTATACCGATTTCTATTTTTTTCTTCTGTGCTAGAAAAACTTCGCTCGTTTGCAGACATCGGACGGACACAAGGGATCACCACCAGCGCGTCCATTGCAATAGTCGGTGCATTGACATCAACAGTACCTGTTGAATGGTACTATATTGTGTTTTTTACGATTATCTCAATCTTCTCACATATGGCATTGAACACCTATATCGCGTTAGGCGACGTGGAACTTGATGCGCATACCTATGTTCCCTCAAGAAACCCTGTCGTTAGTGGTCTTTTGTCGAGACGAGAGGCAATGCTCTTCGTCTATGGAGGGACCCTTGTCTGCCTCCTCATGATTGCCTTTCTACTTTTTTCTCTTGATACTCTCTCAGTTCTCATGTGTTTTCTTTGTTTCGTCCCTGCCTATGGATCGCTCCTTTGGTATGGTTGGAAAGGGAAAAAAATCTTGATCTCCTATGATTTTTCATTTTCGATATCGTATTCCTTTTTTGTCCTCTTCGGAGTTTTTGTTGTCGGTGGAATGCCAACCATATATACCTGGATTTTTATTGGAGTGGTCATCTTTGCAGCAACGGCATTTGCCCAATGGGAAAACGGTCTGAAAGACGTTGATGCTGACCGGAGTGTTGGTGTAAAAAGCTTTGCGGTCATCACGAAAGTGAAAAACAACCAAAGACTCCATGGAACACACCCATACTTCCTCTATGGATGCGGATTAAAAATCGGTTTTCTACTCTTTAGTTTTCTTGGGTACTGGTACTCCAGAAACATCTCCTATCTACTTTTCTTTGTGGTGTATGGAATCCCATCCCAGCTCTATATCATGTATCGATTTTTAGTAAAACAAAAACCACAAGAACACCGAAGAACGATTCTTCTTGATGTGACGTTTGCTGCTATCCTTGGGTACTCAACAATCTACGGTTACACCGGTATCATCCCGATAGTGCTGCTGATTATCTACCTCATTGGAGGATACCTGATCGGTTCATTGATACAATCAAACTGTGAATTTAAATTTGGAAGGTTCTCATTTTCATCCAAATAGAAAACATTCTACGAGGTGTTTTTCAAATACGCATCAATCGTTCGAGCAGCTC
>DATMXJ010000126.1:0-2519 GCA_035561675.1 Thermoplasmatota archaeon | reverse complement strand
CAGAGGTACAGGGAAAAGAAGTACGTTTTTTCTTGTTTGACAAAGGATTCGTAAAAACCCTGGAGGAACGGAACCACCTCTTGGAAGAGGCGTCTCTGCATTTCCATGTTTCCAAGGAGAAGGTTGAGGAGGCGATGTTCTCAGATCTGGAGGAGGAGCAGATTCTTGTAGAGTTCACCGCTCCTACACCTGAGGAATTGGTACGATGGTATAACCTGTCGCTGACGCAGACGTTGTTGTTTGATGCCCTGGAGCTTACCTTCAAAATAGATGGTAACTATCAGCAGGTGTCCCGGTACGTCAAATTGAAAAACTACTTCACCAATATAAAATATTAGAAATGACAAAGTATAACAGAGATACAGATGAGTCAATCTTCAGAGGGTCAACAACAACTCGATCCAGAATGGCTGAGAGAGTTTACAAACTTCCTTCATGAAAATGGCAATAAGAAAAAATTTGATTTAATAAAAAAGATTTTCATCGACTCTTATTTTGAGAACATCCGAAATGGGATGAATCCTAGACAAGCTATGGAAAAAGCGAAATCGACAGCATCATGCTTTTTAATCCAATTGAGATGATGGGTACTGTATAGTTGAGGGGCGGAAAATCTATGGTGTCAAAATAGTGGTGTGACTACTTATTGAAACAATTTGCAAACACTAAATTGACAAAAAGAAAAAAAGAGAATCAGGTATTTTTACCTGATCTGGTGTTTCAATTTTCTTTGAATGCATTACCCTGTTTGAGGCCCGAGGAACTGCCACCAGGCTACAAGCTCCTTACCGTCATTTGTCCTCAAGATGTTATGGATGGGATCCCGGAATGCTGCATAGACACGATAAGTACTGTCGTTATGGGTAAGATCGCTTATTCTCACATGACCGTTGAAAATGGTGTCCAAGGCGAGTTGTTGCCCTGTATTTATAGTCCTTGTCGAAGTCTCGTTTACGGTGTCTTTTTCGACAATCCATTTGCCTTGCGAGTAGTTATAGTACTGGATTTGAATCAAGAGATAGCCTTTGATGTTTGTTGACCCGGTGTTCTTGATCTTTGACTGGTTCCGATAGGTGATGATTAATTTTGGTACTTGTCCTCCTAAGGGGGCGTTGGCTGAATATACATTGATATATTCAGCCCCAGAGGGCGAATTTCCGTTGATGTCCCTGCTGCTGCGAAGGCACAGTTTGGTTGTTCCTGTTTTATTGATCCAGTTGAGGTTGGTGAGTGTGATGTTGTTCCGTCCGTTCACAAAGTTCGCGGTGTTCAGACTGCCGCCATTACCCGAATAGTGGCTCTTACCGTAATCGCCTGTTTGGAGCGGGTTGTGCGGGTAGATCGGCTGTCCGTTTTGTATGGTGAGTTGGAAGTCCGTGGTCGAGTAATCATCTTTTTTATATAATGAGAGTATCGCGCTGTCAATGTACGCATTGGAGGGTAGTGTTGAGGTGTTGAAGAGGACGAACCCACGGTAGATATAGTATGTATTGGGGATGCCTCCGTTTGATTTCTGTCCGATGGTTAGATAGGTTGCAGAGCTGTCGATTGTACCGCTGGATGCGCTCCATGCGGTGTTATAATTTGTATTGAAATTGTAAATGTATCCGTCATTCGATAGGGAGTTCACGGAGAGCGTTGGGTCGATGACAACAGGGAACGTCATCGCAGTCAAATCGGATATCTTTAGCCCAGAGAGGAGATAGGTGTTGCCTTTGTATTGTATTATTCTGAATGTGAGTTTCTGACGTACTGATTCGTTATTGAGTTCGTATGCTTCACCGAGGGGCAGGGCACATTTGAAATATCCAAGTGCATCCCTGAATTCGACCCCTGCATTGGATATCGTGACATTCCCGGAAAGTAGCTCCGAATTATTGTACAAGTTGAGGTTTTGATGGTCCAGTTTGGTGATAAAAACCAGGTATGAGCTTGCATCTTGAAGACCATATTGTGATGGCGGGTGATTCTGTAACACGGTTTTTGTCATATTGCTCAGTCTGATTTCTTCTTTCAGTTCTGTATTGTCATAGCTCCAAGTAATGTCGATCCCGGTGAAGACACTGGGATAATTTATTGTATTACCGTTGGTTTGTCCCTGGCTGCTCTGCACATTCTGCAGATACTGGTACGCCCAATTGCTTTGCGGATCAACGTACCCGACGCCGACAAGCTTACTCCTGATAACATGGACGGTAGGATCATCTGACCGGTTATACGTGAAAGAGACCGGCCAATCATTCTGCACATTGGGCTTGAAATAGACGCCGAATAAACCATGATCATTTCCTACTCGATATCCATGGTTGTAGGCGGGATGATCGCTGGGGAGTTGATAGAAGGAATTGTTGATTGGCGTCCATGTGCCGTTATCCTCTTGATAATTTATTGGACTGGTGGAGACCTCAAGTTCATTGCATCCGGAGGTGGCATTGTAGTATTTATTCCAGGTGAGTCCTCGATCAATCACTGTGAGATTCTCTAGTGGGTTCGGTGGATCCGTGATGTTGATATATTGG
>DATMXJ010000125.1:0-7286 GCA_035561675.1 Thermoplasmatota archaeon | reverse complement strand
GCTAATGTGTATCAGATTCCACCAAATGAACCTAAAGTAGCTGATCAAATTAAAAAAGATTTTTCAAAATTCAACTTCTTTATTGTTGAATTAGGTTTAAATGTAATGTTAGCGAGAGGAATAACGGTCCCTAAACTGCGATTGAATGTTGATTTAAAGTGCAATACTAATGATAGAACTGACGTGACAGCAGTAGATGTAGCACCAAAAGATCAATTTAAAGATATAAAAATCATTAGCGGTAAGATATATCTTGGTGTCAACGAACTTTTAAATTTTGTTCCTTCAACCTCAATTAAATTATTATCAAAAATAATAAAAATCGATCTCGATCCCATTCCATTTTCATGGACTATAAAGAAATGCATGATTAACACATCTGGACCAAAAAATTATAAGGTATCTTGGTTGATTTATGAAACTGACACTGTCGAGAGTTTCAATCCTATGTTGATATTAAAAGCAAGAAAAAACGTGAGGAAAATCACTGCAAAAGCTAAGGGTATTTATCTTCAACAAACAGGTTTGATAACAAAACATAATGAAACGCTCCCCAGTAAAACGATTCGCATTTGGCCAACGTAATAATTCAATCCTGTATCAATCTCATGATTTTTCTATTCTTAAAAAACAAATCTTTATTAATTCATTGATATCAAATGTCGTGTCATCACAAAAGAGTGTAAAAAGGAGTATAAATAGCTAACGAAAGAATGAGTTTGCTGGTAGAAGTTGTTAAGATAAAAATCAAGTGATGGTATTTAAATATTTTTGAATCTACCGTGGGAAGTACAATAAGTAACTTTTTTTCATTACTTTTGTATGTTTCCATTTTGCACTTCACCAGTAAATGCACATATCTATCAGTATTTAATTGTTGCCAACCTGTTTATAAGTAAATTTTTCCAATATTTTCCTTATATCCTCTTAAACAAAAAAAATATTGAAAATCAGGTGAGATACCTGATTTCCACTTTAAAGTTTTTTATAACGAGTCTGCCATGGAACGAAAAGTATAGGGTTATATGGATGGAATCCTAATTTCATTTCATTCTCTTCCATTTCCACTGATAATACTTTAAAATCTCTGAGAAATCACCATAAATATCAGAGGGCTTATCATAAGAATATCTGTCTGGTTGTAATACATAAAAGACATAATCTTCCTGTCGATTATCTGCTTTAAGTTCCTCTGGTGAATATTCTGGATCTTCTCCAGTAATTACATGAATACTCCAATCAGCCTGCAACCGTGGTTGATTCTTCCTAAATTTTGGTAATATATCAGAAGGATCTTCATACGCAAATCGAATGCTGGCTAAGAACCCCAATACCCTTCTGTCGATACAAGCAAATGAAATATACGGGACATCAAAATTCCCTGTTTCTCCCCCATCATCGTGCCCTTGACAACTTCCTATTGTTTTAACCGTTGGAAGGGTATTAAGAAAATAAACAAGTTCTTTTATCTTAGTATCTAACGTGTTCATTTTATTACTCCAGTTAATTCATCATTGCTGTGATGCCTTGATAACTTGATATTGTTAAGAAATACATGATGAACTGAAATATGAGACAGTAAAGGAATGATGCGCTGGATAAAAACTAGTATGGTCTTATCCAGAGCGATTCTATATAATATCATGGAATGTCTCAGCACTTTTTATTCAGTATCCTGCATCTTTTTAAAAAAAAGTATAGAATGTCAGGTGTGAACTACCTGACTTCCATTTTATGATGGATTAGTTTTTTCGTTAGGTTTTGCTGAATTGCCACCAGGCTTCAAGGTCCACATCATCATTCGTTTTCAGGTTGTTCCCTTCAGGATCTCTGAAAGCAGTATAAACTCGATAGGTTCCTGTGCCGTGTGTTAAATCTGATGCTCTCACTAGTCTGTTGAAGATGGTATCAAGACCCAGTTGACTACCAGAACCAGAACCACCTGCGTTGATGACCCTGGGTATGCTCTCGTTTACGGTATCATTATCGATTACCCATTTTGCTTGTGAAGTGTTGTAGAACTGAATCTGGATAAGGAGATAGCCTTTGATGTTAGTGGAACCTGTGTTCTTTATCTTCGACTGGTTCCGATAGTTAATCACCAGCTTCGGCGGGCACATCCCGAGGAATTCGCTCGAATGCACGTTGACATACTCACTTCCTGTTGGCGCTGTTCCACTGATGTCTCTGCTGCTCCTGAGACAGAGTTTGGTGATCCCGGTTTTATTGATCCAGTTAAGATTGCTCAAGGTGATAGCGTTATACCCGCTGGTGAACTTGGAGGTGTTCAACGAGCCGCCATTTCCGGAATAATAGTTTTTGTTGTAATCGCTGGATTGCATCGGATTATGGGGGTAGGTTGGTTGCCCATTCTGGATGGTGATATCAAAATCAGTCGATGAATAATCATCCTTCTTGTATAAAGACAGTGCAGCATCATCGAGATAGGCGTTTGAGGGTAAGGTAGATGTGTTGAAGAAGACGAACCCGCGGTAAATATAATAGGTGTCAGGGAAATATAACTTCCTTTGTCCTATCGTGATATATGCCCCAGAACCACTCACGGTCCCAGTTGACGCAGCCTGTACTGTAGTATAGCTTGTGCCTGAGTTGTAAACATGACCATCGCTTGAGATTGAATACACCGTTAACGTTGGGTCAATCACCACGGGGAATGTCATCGCATTTAAATCAGAGACCTTCAAACCTGAGAGCAGATAGGTATTCCCATTCAGGTGAATGATACGGTAGGTTAATTTCTGTCGGGCAGACTCGTTGCTCAATTCATACGCTTCTCCGAGGGGTAGAGCGCATTTGAATTGCCCGAGGACATCCTTGAAATCAACTCCTGCATCGGAAATTGTGACGTTCCCATCTAACAATCCTGAATTATTGTAAAGGTTGAGGTTCTGGTAGTCGAGTTTGGTGATGAACACCAGATACGAGCTTGCGTCATTCAAACCATATTGCGATGGTGGATGGTTCTGCAACACAGTCTTCGTGGCATTACTCATGGTGATTTCTTCTTTAAGTCCGGTGTTCCCATAGCTCCAGGTGACATCCGTACCGGTGAACACACCAGGATAGGTGATAGAATAGCAATTGGTTTGTCCCTGACTGTTTTGAACATTCTGAAGATACTGGTAGGCCCAGTTGCTTTGCGGGTCGACGTATCCGACACCAACGAGTTTGCTTTTTACCGCATGGATAGTTGGATCATCAGATTTGTTATAGGTGAAAACGACAGGCCAGTCTTGCTGTGCATTGGATTTGAAATACACACCGAATGATCCACGATCATTTCCCTGTCGATATCCGTAGACATAAGCGGGATGATTGGATGCGAGCTGCATGAGGGTATTGTTGATCGGTGTCCAGGTACCATTCTCTTCCTGGAAGTTCACCGGTCCCTGGAATGTCTCCAGGATATTCTCTCCCGAGGTTGCGTTGTAGTAGGTATTCCAGGTCAGCCCACGGTCAACCAGGATATAGTTCTCTGGAGGGTTTGGCGGGTCGGTGATATTGATGTATTGATTTCCAGTATACGTATTTCGCAGGGTGGCGATGCTGATCGTCGCCTCCGCAGAAACATGGAAATGATGTCCGCTGCTGCTCGCTGTGTTATTAGCAACATCTATCGCCCAAATCGTGTAATTATATTGACCAGTGGACCAGGTATCAGTAAACACATATTGATAGGTGTTATTCGAGATCAGGGTCATCGTGTTGTTGCTTGAGTTCCCGACGCCACTGGGAGGTATTATCTGAATGGTCACAAGATCAACACCACTTACGTTATCAATGACATCCGCGGTAATCGTCACATTATACCCGAATCCAACGGTATGGGGCGAAGCATTGACATTCGTAAAAGTTGGTGGTGTGGTGTCAATGAGTATTTGTCGTGTCTCTGTATTGCCCTGGTTTCCGGTGGTATCGATCGCATGCGCAGAATAACTGTACGTTCCATCAGTAAGACCAGTGAAATTATGGGATAATCGGTAGAGTCCGTTGTTATAAGAGGCGTTAATCTCCTCCCATCCTAAGGCACGATTGTAGAGTTGCGGCTCATCGAGCAAACCTTCGAAGTAACACCAGCTTGAACAGTGTCCGTCATAGGCGATCATAGTATGCTGTGCGTTGGTGATGTTTTTCGCAGGCATCCATCCTCCATTATCTGCATCCAATTCACCGTCAACATAGATAAGGTACTCCTCTGAACGGCAGACATAGGCGATATGATGCCAGGTGTTATCCGTGACATCGGTTGTCCCTTGTAATGTGATGTTATTTCCCGCGGATTGTGAGACGATGAGATAGGGGCTGTTTGTGACGCCGAACCCGTAGCCTTTCCAGCTTTCCATTGCTGGGCTGTTGGTGAGGATCATCGCTTTCTTTGAATATAGGGTGGTGTGGCTTTTCTCCCAGACCATGAACGTGAAATCACCAGTGCCGAGATCCAGACTGTTACTGGTGCCAAGATCGAGGTAATCATCAGAGCCATCGAACTCCAGTCCATCCCCGTATTTTCCTGGTACGATGTTTCTGGTATTCATCCCGTTTTGGAATGCCCCGAAGTTCTCGTAGGTGGAGTTATCGTACACACCAGTGTCGTTATAGGATTCCATGGGCCAGTATCCTGTGAGGCTGTGGTTCCAGTCGATGAACGCGGAGGTGTTCAATGGATCAAAAACAGTTACATTGACGTTTACCCAGTCATCTTTGGAGTCCGCGTTATCCGCTGGTGTTGTGGTTGTATATTGGAGGATCGGTGGTGTTGGGATCGTGATGGAATAACCGGTGGCGTTGCTTGTGTTGTTTTCAAAGTCGGTCACCCAGATGGTGTAATTGTACTGACCGGTTTGCGCAGTGTCATTAAAAACATACCAGTAGGTGCCGTTGACGAAATGGTTCATGGTATAATTCGCGTGAGTCCCATTAGGATAGGTGATATTCACCAAGGCGTGATCGATGCCGCTTTCCGTATCGTTGAATGACCCTGCGATCATGACTTCCAGCCATCGGTTCTTTACGTTTGTTTCATCATTGACCTGTTGAATCTCGGGTGGTACTTCATCAAGGAAAACAAATATATTTCGGTAGAAGGTATCTGAGTTCGACTGGTTATCCCATACCGTTAGTGAAACATTATATAATCCCATTTCTGTAAACGAATGTGTCGTATTTCTATTATTGGAGATTGAACCATCACCAAAATCCCACATCCAATCCGTTATCTGATACTCGTCTACCACTGCGGAGGTATCCGTAAACGTAATGTTTTCGTTAATTTCAGCAAACGGTGATGGAATGCTGAGGTTGAAGTTTGCACTGAGGTTGATGACGGAGACATTGACAGAAAACTCAGTGGAGTACCCATTGTCATCTGAAACGTTCAGGGTGACTCTGTAATTCCCGGTATCTGAAAAATTGTGTTCTGTGGTCTTCCCCTGGACTGCATCTCTACCATTAAATGTCCATCGATATGTTAAGGATTCACTCTCGCCAAATACGAGAGCATTGTACGTTGAATTTATTAGTAGAATGGATGGTAACTCGGTTGCTGATCGCGCATTCAGAACTGACGAAAAAGATGTACATGACATACTGAAATCAGTGAGCATTTGCTCATTTATCGATAGAATATCGGACCATTCACTCCAATTACCATATCGGTTCCATCCCAAAGGAGATCCGTCGAACAGATATCCGTAATCATCCCGCGCTCGAACCTTTATATCTTTTAATCCCCATAAAAGATATGTATGTTGTACTGTACAGTCTTCCCCTGAGTCACAGGGGCCAGCATAATCGATATCCCCCGAGAGATGCAGGTCGTAAAGGAGAGCATGCCATACCCATTCATATTGCAACTGATCAAGGTTGGAGTCAGTCGTACTAGTGGTATAGTTAATAGGTTCAGTGAAAGTTATATCACTGGGTTTGTTTGGGATACTGTTATTTCGCGGGGTGAGATACACATACCCTGATTGGGTATCAGTGTCGTCATATACCCTTGTATGAAGGGCAATATCGTTGATTCTACCTGTTGAATTTAACAGATTAAGTGTTAGGGAATAATTACCGCTTGTAGCTCCTGTTAAATATGGTGGCAGGGTGACGATAAGCGTTTTTTGCGTTCCTCCAGAGGTCACATTAAAATCATAGTTCTTCCAGAAAACTGTGGTATTTGAAGGCCAGCTTTTCACTGTCGCATTCACTCTAATTTTGTCTTGTGGGAGCGACGATTTAACTGATAGAGTGACATTAATGGAGTCATTATCATCATCGGTATCGTATGGAGAATCCTCTGCGGTATAGGTGGCTGACCCGTCGAACCAGCTGTCAGGGTTAATCATGAAATATTTTACCAGACCTAATGTTAATTTTGCGGTGGCGTTAACATCATCTCGATCGATATTATCCTTGCTGTCACCCTTAAAATAATCAGCCCCTGCTCTATGCCAGTTGTCCCATGCAGTTCCTACAAAATAATCTTTCCCATTATCATGAATACGTTTGTCGCCTTTGCCGAGACAAACGTTGTTTTTAAATATTTTATTAACAGTACCTTGTTCGGAACCTGCTCCTGCACTATTGCTCACCCAAGAATCGTATTCATTGTAATTGCTATCGTTTAAGATAGTTTCGTATATATCTTTTTGAGATTCATTACTGAAACAGAGTGATAATCCTGTGTCTGATTGATCAAATCCTGATTGTTCTAGAATAATCCAGTTGACGATATTTTGGTCGGAATGGTTGTCAACATGGAATCTAGCTCCGTGGAATCCAAATTCTTCTGAGGTCGTAAATAAGAAGGTGAGGTTGTACTTTGGTTTAATAGAGTGATGATCATTAAAGTATTTGATAATTCCAAGGAGGATAGCGCCGCTAACAGCTGAGTCGCCTGAAGTCTGGCCCCACATACCGTCGTATCTGTTCGAGAGGATTGCAACGGAATCGTTTTGGCTTCTTTCTATTGTAATATTACCGTAGATGTTACTTCCAGCAGCACCTGGTTTTTCGGACGTCTCTTCGAGGTAAGTTTGATTAACCCACCCAGTCAATGTCGTTGTTGTGTAATGGTCCATAAGAAAAGTACCAATGGAATTATTGACTGTAATAATTGGTCTTGCATACATTTGGAATAGATTTTTTGTTTGAGCAAATGAACACACTGTCCAATGAACATCGTTTGCATCATAGAGAATAATACCTTTGAAATCTTTTTGAAGAGGATTATGTATGAAATCTAAAAATTTATAAAAATGTGCCTTTAATAC
>DATMXJ010000124.1:0-3336 GCA_035561675.1 Thermoplasmatota archaeon | reverse complement strand
GCTCATAGCATCGTTCACAGACAAGCCGGCCGCAAAGCTGACAGGTATGCATGGTTCCAGGTCTTCCGCAGATGTCACAGAGTCCGACCACATCAGTCATCAATCGTCACTTCCCCAGTAAAATCAATTTTTTCCGTAGCTCTTCGAGGGGCATTTCAGTGATCACCAATGGCATGTTTTCTCGTTCTGCGAGCTGCACCGCGAGGGGATCGACGCCGCCAGGTTGATGGTACACCACTAGGGAGGGTTTGACGGGGTGAATTCGGATCGCGATCATCGGGCTTCTCCCGAACTGTATTTTGGTAAAAATCAGTGCCCGTTCCGTGCTCCACCCATAGAGATTCGGATAGTTGGTGGCGGTCAATGTTTTGATGGTCTCAATGCCGTCAATTAAGGTGAATCCTTTGACGGATCGATCAATGCTGACGCTTGGGGAGGTAACGACCCTTCCCTCGATTTCTTTAATGAGTGTTTCCATGGGGATTGCATAGGGATATTCCATGATGTCGATGATGCCGTCTTGTGTCTTGACCATGAACTGATATTGCTGGATGATGGTGCCGCCATGTTTCTTTTCGTCGATGGCGAGAAAAGCGTGAACGATTTTTTTCACGGAGTGGATCCCAGGTGATTTTCGTCTTCCTGATTCATAGTCGCTGATGACGCTTTGGGCAAGCCCTAGATGATTGGCAAGCTCTGCTTGTGCAATATTAAAGGTGGTCCGCCATTTTCGCAGGGTCTCCCCTGGTTTTGGGCTGAGGGTGATTTCCCCTGCGATTTTTTCAGCTAATACTTCTTTGACTCCCATATTTTCCCAGAGCCTACAATGACTGTCGATATATATATCGACAATCTATTAATACGTTTCCCCTAAGAAAAAATTATGAAAAAGAAGAAAAAAAGAGGGAAAATCATGTCTCAGGATTGTATTTAAAAACACATTCGGTAAAAAGCTCACCGGCATCGATATTGACATCGACGTTGCCTGCGTTGATTTCGTTTTTCCCGTCATTGTCACAATCCCCGATGCAGACGACCGCCATCCACCCAAACGTAGGCAGCACAGCTTCTTCAACGTATGTCGACCCGTTCCATTGTAAAATATGTATCATACCCGCTCCCGCACACACCTCGTTAAGGCCATCATCATCGGTGTCACCCACATCGATTCCTTCAATGACTGGATCATCACCAGACCAGGTGATATCAAACTGTATCGGATATCCAGTCCCGTTCCATTTAAAGATCGTAATACGAGGATCGTAATAACTCAGGAGAATCTCCGCGTTCCCATCATTATCGCAATCCTTGCACACGATGCCAAAGGGAGAGACATGTCCATATGTTCTATAGATCTGCATAGGAACGAACACCGCGTTTTGAGCATCCCAATTTAACACCATGACCTTATTTTCATAAGCACAGACGATCTCATTTTCTCCATCCTCATCGACATCACCAAGTCCCGCCATATAGACATAACCATTGACATCTGGGTCCTTCCATTCTGCTATTTTTTTAAGGAAGAGCCCAGTCCATCGGAACACCGTGATCTCAGCGACCGAGCTATTTTCTTGCCATCCAGACCCACCACTCAAAATCAACTCATTTTTCCCGTCATTATCATAATCTCCAATGAGACAATCCGCACTGCCTCCATTATGATTAAAAATATAAGGATTTAATCCAACCAACCAATATCTAAATACGAAATAACGATAAACTGAGGTGTACCAGGTTGCCGCCACCTCATTTTTCCCATCGTTTGTCACATCCCCAATTGCCATCCCACCAGCATCACAATGGATAAATGGATACAATGGGGGACGAATGGCACGAACCTGTGAATAGGTTTGTTGATTCTCATTCCATTTCATAACACGGATGGTACAATCCCTTCCGCTGATGAGTAGTTCATTCTTACCGTCATTGTCACTATCTCCAATCGGTTGTGGTCCTTGATAACGTGCATCCGAACCAGGATTATTCCCATACTCCATCATCCACTGGATTTCATACCCAGCACTCGTTGTCTGGAGTTGTGTTTTTTTATCTGTTTTATGTTCGTTGAAAGCACTGGTGATCCCAACACTGCCTATTGATACTAGCACAACCACTAATAAACAAGGAATTATCTTCTTCATATTACCCCTACTATATTCAAGGGTATATCTCCTTATAAATATATCGTTATTCATAAAAAAAGATGTTCATATGAGATAACGATTTGGGTTGTTGAAAGATAAAACTTTAAACCTTTTGTCTATTCCAGACCAGTTAAGACCTATGACGGAATCAACCATGCAAAAGGAATACGACTTACAATTTTTCCATACAAACGGATATTACAGAAAGAAATGCAAAGCATGCGGGGACTATTTCTGGACACTCGATGCGCAGGCAGAATACTGCGGAGATCAACCATGCGTAAAATTTAGCTTCATTGGAAATTCAATTGCAAAAAAACCATTGACTCTTGCAGAGGTACGTGAGGGATTCCTCTCATATTTCGAACAACATGGTCATTCACGACTCCAATACCCGGAAACAGGACCACGATGCCCAGTCGTCGCCCGCTGGCGGTCCGATATTTACCTTACCATTGCTTCCATAGCAGATTTTCAACCCCATGTGACCTCAGGGGTAGTCCCTCCACCGGCAAACCCGTTGGTCATCTCACAACCATGCATACGGCTCAATGATCTTGATGAAGTAGGAAAAAGCGGTCGACATCTCACCACCTTCGAGATGATGGGGCACCATGCATTTAATAAAAATATCGACGAAATCTACTGGAAAGAAGAAACAGTCGCATACTGCGATGAGTTTTTCAGAAAGAAAATCGGCATACCACGTGAAGCGATAAATTACAAAGAGCAACTCTGGATCGGTGGAGGAAACGCAGGACCCTGCGTTGAGGTCCTCGCAGGTGGATTGGAGATAGCAACCCTTGTGTTCATGAACATGAAAGAGGATGGACACGGAAAAACAATCATCGAAGGAAAACCCTACGCACCAAATCCTTTAAATATCGTTGATACGGGATACGGATTGGAACGAATAGCCTGGTTCACCTCCGGTACACCAACAGTGTATGAAACCGCGTTTCCAAAAATGCTATCATACCTACTTGATTCACTAAAAGATACATCAGACATGGGCAGCATTTACGCACTTGCAGACCACACCAAATGTCTCTCCTTTATGCTCGGTGATGGAATCGTTCCCTCAAATGTCAAGGCAGGATACCTCGCACGATTACTCATCAGAAGATCACTTCGATTCATAGAAAAATTACAGCTGCAGTATAGTCTACGACACCTCGTCGAACTGCAA
>DATMXJ010000123.1:0-10171 GCA_035561675.1 Thermoplasmatota archaeon | reverse complement strand
GTCCGGATAATGGGATGAATTGGAGTGTGATTGTTTCTGGGCAGAACAATACTGGTTCTTATTTGTGGAATACGACGGTTGTCCCTGATGGTGATCAGTATCTGATTCGAGTGAGTGCGACGGATTTGGCGGGGAATGTTGGTTCCGATACGTCAGATAGTGTGTTTTCTATTGAAAATTTCGATACT
This sequence comes from Thermoplasmatota archaeon, assembly GCA_035561675.1. GTDB lineage: Archaea > Thermoplasmatota > E2 > DHVEG-1 > DHVEG-1 > SM1-50. Next base: position 9,983 of record DATMXJ010000123.1, on the reverse strand, counting down.
GTTCCACCGCAAGTGCTGGTCATTTATCCGAATGGTGGCGAAGGGCTTGTTGGGGATGTTGCTATTCTCTGGTCTGCTTCTGATGATGTGACGATGGATTTGAATGGGAGTATTCTGATTGAGTATAGTCCGGATAATGGGATGAATTGGAGTGTGATTGTTTCTGGGCAGAACAATACTGGTTCTTATTTGTGGAATACGACGGTTGTCCCTGATGGTGATCAGTATCTCATACGAGTGAGTGCCACGGATGAGTCCAATAACACTGGGTCAGATACATCTGATAGTACGTTTTCTCTCCTGAACAATTATAACTATCCACCTATAATCCCACAAGTAATTGGGCCTTCTGCAGTTGGAAACGGGATCAGCTTCGATTTTACTGCCAATACGACCGATCCTGAAGGAGACCAAATCTACTACTTGTTCGACTGGGGCAATGGGAATATCAGCGGCTGGCTTGGTCCAGTGAACTCTAGCGAATCTGTCAATGCATCCTATGCCTGGAGAGATGATGGGAATTATACCATCCGAGTGAAAGCAAAGGATATCTTCGAAAGTGAAAGTAACTGGTCTGTCGTCCATCCAATTTCAATCGCGGAACAAATTAACTTCTCTAATGTCAAACTCGGACATGTCTACTTCAAACTTTTTTCCTTTAACAGATCATTTATTTTCTCTGATTTCCTGGCACGTCTGGGTGTCGTCATCATATTAACGAGCCATCCAATGGAACTCGAGGCATATGCAACAGATATTGTTCAATCGGTTACATTCAAAGTGGAGAATCAAATGCAAGTTGAAACCGTGGAAATAATCGATGATAATGGTTCTGATGGTTTCTCCTGTTCCATGAATGTTTCTCGTGGTCCATATGTACTTAACATTACTGCCTATGATGCAAATGGACTGTTAATTGATCATTACAGCCTCTTCACTGTTTTCTTTGTTCGCATTGGGAGATATGCCATGGGATCTTCAGGCGAGGGTCGTCTGTTGCGTCTCCGAAGCATCCATCCGTTGCGTCACTGAGTCCACAATGTTTAAATAGAAATACATCGTAGTTAAAATAGATAAAAGAAAAATACTCAATGGTGAAGTAAAAAAATAAGAGGGATTATATGAAGAAAAAAATTCTACACTATATGATATGTGTATGCGTGGTGCTGACTACTTTTTCAGCTATTGGTATCCCCTATGTTTCTGCAGATCCACCCGTTGAGCCGAGCCAACCGATCCCTTCGTCCGGGTCGAGCAGTGTTACTGTTTTTGTTGATTTGCAATGGACCACTGGTGATGTCAATCTCACCTATGATGTCTATTTCGGGACTGAAAACCCACCGCCGCTTCTCGTGGTGAATCAGTCAGGAACGATTTTTGAGCCGGATCGTCTTTCATTGAACACGACGTATTATTGGCAGATTGTTGCACATAATAACCTGCAAGAATCAACTCCAGGTCCGATTTGGAGTTTCACCACCGCAGGGGATCAACCACCGTTCAAACCCACGGTTCTTGATGGTCCTCCGAACGCAGGGAAAGGCATTCCACTGGAATTCGTGACCGTTGCTCCTGACCCGGAGGGTGATAATGTGTCCTATCAATGGGATTGGGGTGATGGGAACGTTAGTGAGTGGTATGGTCCTTATGCGTTTGGTGAACAGACAAACGCAACCCATGTATGGGCCGATAATGGAAGCTACGAGGTGAAGGTACGAGCGCGGGACGATTTGGGGAAACAAAGTGGTTGGTCTAAAGCCTATGATGTGATGATCGCACCGCAGATTCAGTTGTCAAACTGTAAACCAGGATATCTTTACTTTGTCTTCTTGACATTTGACAAAACCTATGGGTATATCTATTCACTTGACCTCCTTGGGGTCTCACTCATCATTAGCACAGGTGGCATGAGAGTGGATGCAGCAGGTTCAGATTCAGTTCGTACCGTTGTCTTTGAAATGCAGAATAAATTTTTAGAAGACCAACGATGGAATGCGACCTCTAATAACCAGACCGGGAGTGCTTTCGAAGGCTACTTTTATTTAAATGACGGTCTGTATGAGACAACAGCGTCCGCCTATGATAGTGCTGGTCGTTTGATCGATCGGGCGACAAGAAGTTACGTCATCTATTATGAATGGAAGTTCATCTTGTTGAAGCAGTTACTTGGCCTTGGTACCTAAAGACTTCGAATCCAAACCCTCAATTCAGAACACCTACAAATGGAAGCAACCTTGAGGATGATCATACGTATAAGACCTTTGATTGGTTCCCTCGTTTTCATTCGATGAGCGATTCCTTTGATTTCAAGGAGAATTGAGTGGGTGGGATCTTATTTCATTATATCCTTAAATACTCTTGTTCTATTCTTTTTTTTATTCAAAGGGGAGTTGTTATATGGATGAGGTAAAATTCAAGCTGGTAGCAATAGAAAAAGATGATGATATAAATTTCATCCTTGGGCAAACTCATTTCATCAAATCGGTTGAGGATCTTTACGAGGCGATGAAAAACACGGTCCCTAACGGAAAATTCGGTATCGCCTTTTGCGAAGCGAGTGGTGCGTGTAAAATTCGAAGCGAAGGCAACGATACGGTTCTTAAGAAACTGGCGGAGAAAAACGCGATGACTATCGGTGCGGGTCACACATTTCTTATCTTTATGAAGGACTGTTATCCACTCAATGTGCTCAATGCTATTAAGAATGTCCCGGAGGTGTGTTCGATTTTCTGTGCGACTTCAAATCCCACGAAGGTCGTTGTGGCAGAATCACAACAAGACGATGGAATCGGCCGAGGCATCCTTGGTGTCATCGATGGATTCATCCCGAAAGGGATGGAAAATAATGAGGATTTTTCCTGGAGAAAGAAACTGTTACGGGATATCGGTTATAAGCTCTGAACCAACAGCAGAAACACCAAATGAAACATCATTTATCGGAGAAGTAAACGTACCATTTCCTTTCTCTACACTCTGATTTAATGTCCGTACCTTCCGACAAGTGGCACAAACACGCATCCTCCAAGATGGTGGATTGTCTGTTTTTGTTTTTCTTTCTCAAGAAGCGTTAATTCACAGTACATGTCTCCCACTGGGACGAGTAATTTTCCAGGATCGCGCAATTGATCAATCAACGGCTGAGGAATAGATGGGGCGGCACAGGTGACATAAATACGATCATAAGGTTGATAGCGGGAAAGCCCACAAGAACCATCACCTACTTCCACGATCACGTTCGAACAATTGATGTTCTGAAGGTTTTGTTTTGCTTTTGTTGCAAGTGATTCAAATCGTTCGATGGTGTACACCATTCCTGTTTCTCCGACAAGCTGAGCCACAATCGCAGCATGATACCCAGATCCAGTCCCAATCTCCAAGATTTTCTGACCTTTTTCTATATCCAATGCCTCACACATGATCGCTACCATATGTGGTGCGGAGATGGTTTGACCATTCCCGATATCAAGAGGTGTATCAACGTAGGAATAGTTTTTCAGGAAATCCGGTATGAACTCTTCTCGAGGGACTGTCAGAAACGCTTGTTTTACCGAATCGGTTTTGATGTAGCCTTCTTTGCATAGGTGTACAACCAATCGTTCCCGTTCTTGTTCAAACATATGTTTCTATTGGAGAAATTGTATGGGATATATATCTCCTTGCACCATCTGATTTTTATACCAAGAATCTATTTCCAGCCCTCTGTTATGAAAAAACGAGTGGTTATTGCACTTGGTGGTAATGCATTAATAAAAAAAGGTCAGAAAGGGACCATTTACGAACAGTTTGCCAACACCAGGGGAAGCTGTCGATCCATTGTCCAAATGATTAAGGAAGAATGGGATGTGGTGATCACCCATGGGAACGGTCCTCAGGTGGGAGCGCTTGTTCTTCAGAACCAGGCGGCAAGGGATATCACCCCTGAGATGCCGCTAGGGATCTGTGTTGCAGAAAGCGAAGGACTCATCGGATATATGATCCAACAATGCCTCTCAAATGCATTAAAACGAGAAAACATCGAGAAACCCGTGATTGCACTTATTACCCAAGTGATTGTGGATCCAATGGATCCCTCTCTTGAGAATCCGACCAAGCCAATCGGACCGTACTATTCAGAAGATGAATCTATAGCCATGTTAAAACAAGGGTATCACATGACCCGTTTGCCTCGCGGATGGAGGATTGTCGTCCCCTCACCAGACCCGTTGCGCATCGTGGAAGGGGATATCATCCGGAAGATGTTAGATGATGATATCATCATCATAGCATCAGGCGGCGGAGGCATGCCTGTTATCGAAAAAGAAGGCTGGGGTCTTGATGGATTAGAAGCTGTGGTGGATAAGGATTTAGCAGCAGAACGACTCGCTGAGGCTGTCGGCGCAAAGGTCTTATTGATTCTTACTGATGTGGAAAAAGTCTATCTCCATTATAACACCCCTTCGCAAAAGCCTATAGACAAGGTCACCTATAAGGAGATGAAGCAATACTACCTGAATAGTGAGTTCCCGCAAGGAAATATGGGGCCAAAGATCCTAGCTGCCCTGCGTTTCTTAGAATTCGGTGGGGAACGTGTCATCATCTCAAATATCGAACAAGGATGGGAAGCGCTCCAGGGCCAGACAGGCACTCTGATTGTACGCAAATAGCTTCCGTTTTTGTACACGTGTTTTTTATAAACATCCTCTGCATATAGAGCAGGTACAGCTATGGATACCTCAATAGAAAAACAGATCAAAGAAATCGAAGATGAGATTTTCAAAACTCAGAAAAATAAAGCGACAGAACATCATATCGGCAAACTCAAAGCAAAAATCGCACGGTTGCGAGAGATTGGTGAGAAACGAAAAAGCGCTGGTGCGAAAGGAAAAGGCTTCTCGATTAAAAAAACCGGTGATGTGACTGTTGGTATCGTGGGGTTTCCTAGTGTGGGGAAAAGTACGCTTCTCAATCAACTGACAGCAGCTGATAGTAAGGTTGGTGATTATGACTTCACGACCCTGGAGGCGATCCCAGGGATGATGAAGTATAAAGGAGCTGAGATCCAGATCCTTGATTTGCCTGGTCTCATCGTTGGTGCATCAAAGGGACGTGGACGAGGCAGAGAGGTCATCTCTGCGGTAAGAAGCGTAGATCTCCTCCTGTTAATGATCGATGCGTTTAATCTTCATCAGCTGAACTCAATTGAACAGGAACTCCACATAGCTGGAGTGCGGCTGAATCAGAAGAGACCCGATGTCGTCATCAGTAAAAAAACATACGGAGGAATTATTGTCAATTCCACGGTCCCGTTGACAAATCTCAATGAGTTACTTGTCAAATCCATCGCTTCTGAGTTTGTGATCAATGCAGACGTCACGCTACGAGAGGATCTTACCGAGGATCAACTCATTGATGCGTTTGCGCAAAACCGTGTGTACATCTCTGCTTTGGTGGTGATCAATAAAACCGATCTCGTCCCGTCTGATCTGTTAAAAAATATTATCATTGGATTACATCAGAGACGATGGGACGTGTGCGCGATCTCTGCGAAAAACAAGGAGAACCTTGATCATTTGAGAGAACAGATTTTTTTACATCTTCGACTTATTCGGATCTACTTGAAACCGGTGGGAAAGAAACCTGATTATGTACAACCTATGATATTGCGAGAGGGTCAAACCATTGCTGATGCGTGTCGGTATATCCATCGTGATTTTCACAGGAATTTCCGGTACGCCTCGGTGTGGGGTCCTTCTGCGAAACACTCAGGTCAGAAGGTCGGCCTTGAACATGTGTTAAAGGATCAGGATGTCCTGACGATTGTCGTTACAAAATAATGAATCAAACCAGATTTTCGTTTTGTGACGGAAAGAAAGCTTATTTATTTCACTACTCGATTACCCCTGTAGATATATTGATTGGTGATGAGATATGTTGAAGACTCCAGCGATTGTTTTAAACGTGAAGACCTACACAGAATCAACTGGTGTGAATGCATTGGAACTGGCAAGACTGATGGAGAAAATATCAAAAGAAACCAACGTCAGTATGGCTATTGCTGTGCAAGCATGTGATATCACCCGTTGTGCCGATGAGGTCAGCATCCCCGTATATGCCCAACATATCGATCCGATAAAACCCGGGAGTAGCACGGGTTGGACGTTACCCGAGGCCGTGAAAGCTGCTGGTGCAAAAGGTACTCTCATCAATCACAGCGAGCATCGTCTGATTCTTGCGGATATCGATACCTGCCTTATGAGGGCGAAGGACCTTGGGTTAGATACTCTTGTCTGTACAAATAATGTGGCGACCTCTAAAGCGGTCTCGACCTTTTTCCCATCGATGATTGCGGTAGAACCACCTGAGCTTATCGGTGGTGATATCTCTGTCACCTCCGCGGATCCTGGCATCGTAAGCAATACGGTACAAGCGGTCAGAAGCATTAATAAAACCGTGAAAATCCTCTGTGGCGCTGGGGTGAAAAACGGCAGAGATGTCGCAAAAGCAATTGAGTTAGGCGCAGACGGGGTGCTTCTTGCCAGTGGTGTGGTGAAAGCGAAAAATAAAGAAGAGGTCCTGAGAGATCTAGCCGCTGGTATCCACTAATCAGCTATGCTTCTTTTAACTGTTTGATCGCAGTATGATAATCCTTACTGTGAAAAATAAAACTCGCAGCGACCAGGACGTCCGCACCATTCTGCTTTACAAGCCCAGCATTCTGATTGTTGATCCCACCATCAATCTGGAGATAAATCCGTTTTTTTGTTTTCTTGATGGCCTCGCTTGCCTCCTTAAGCTTTGGGATTACCTCAGGGATGAAATGTTGCCCTGAAAAACCAGGATGGACAGACATAATCAACACTAAATCGACCTCGGGGATCAGAGATCGGATTGATTCAAACGATGTCTCAGGGTTGATAGAAATACCTGCCTTCCCACCAGATTCCTTGATGTGTCTGATTACCACAAGAGGGTCGGATACGCTCTCCCGGTGAATCGTGATAAGATCAGCCCCTGCCTTCAGGAACGCGTCAACATATTTTTCAGGATGTTCGATCATCAGATGACAATCAAGGAATAACGATGTTTTTTTCCTGATATTTTCTACTACAACTGGTCCTATCGTGATATTTGGGACGAAATGACCATCCATGACATCAATGTGGAGCCATTCCGCTCCCCCTTCAGTCACTGCGGTGATTTCTTCAAGAAGTTTTGTGAAATCCGCGGAGAGAATGGAAGGCGCGACAATCACCATGATTACTCGTCTGATGGTATGATGCAGGGCTTTATAAAACCAAACGATTCTTCTGAATAGGTTCTCTGTTATTCTGTCAAAATGATATAATGACAGCGTAGACTTTTATAGATGAAATGCCCTCGTCAGTCTTCGAACACCGATATGGTGCAGGCCGAACACCATCTTTTTTCTGTTGGCCTGCCCATCCCATCCCATATGTCTTCTCGGAGAGCTTCAGAGATAGTTAAAATATATAAAGAAAAGACCATATAGTCCTTTTGAATTCTGGAGAACGTTGACAGATATGAAGGAATTAGAGAAAACATCCTCGGTATGTCCCGCATGTTTCCAAGAAGGAAAAATCCATAAGATCGATGCAAAGATCATTGAGGACGACGGGAAAGTCTGGATTGCGAAGACATGTGATGAGCATGGTGATTTTAAAGACATTTACTTCGGTGACATTGCGTTATATGAACGATGGATGAAATTCGGAAAACGCGGGGATGCAATCCCTGATGTGAAAACATCGTTGTTTGATGATCCGATGCTGTATCCCGCGCATCGATCTCAAAGTGTGCTGACTAATTTATTGGTGACAAACCGATGCAACCTTCGATGTGGATATTGTTTCATGAATGCTGGTGCATCAGGGTATGTCTATGAGCCTTCGTTAGATGAGATTAAAAAAATGTTACTGCAGGCTCGTAACGAACGACCAATGGGTTCGAAAGCGATCCAAATCACTGGCGGGGAACCGACCATCCGTGAGGACCTCTTTGAGATCATTCGAATGACGCGAGAAGCTGGTTTTTCTCATATTCAGCTTAATTCGAATGGTATTAAACTTGCTGAGAGTGTTGAGTATTGTAAGAAACTGAAAGAGGCGAAGGTCAACACGGTGTACATGAGCTTTGATGGAGTCACCAAGGAGACAAACCCCTGGATAGACCAACTGATCCAGACGATTGAAAACTTCCGACAGGCAAATCTGCGAGCGGTGCTTGTCCCAGTGCTTATTGGTGGGAAGAATCTTCATGAGACTGGGAAGATCATCCAGTTTGCGTTGGATCATATCGATATTGTCCGAGGCGTGAATTTCCAACCGGTCTCGTTTTGTGGAAGAATCACAAAAATAAAGGATGAGAAACGGGAGACTCAACGTGTCGATTATGTCCGCATGATGGAGGTTATTGAAAAAGAGTTCAATGGTCAGATCACCCGGGATGATTTCTATCCTGTTCCTTTTGTCTATCCGATCTCTGAGTTAATTGAATCATTGAAAGGCGAAAAACAGGTGGAGTTCACCGCGCACCCTGGGTGCGGTGGCGCAACCTATATTTTCCTAGAGGATGGGAAACCATTGCCGATTACCAGATTTATCGATGTGGAAGGATTCATGGCATTTATCAATGAACAGGCAGCAGTGAAAGGACCTTTGAAAAAGGTGCGGGTTGCTGCATCGTTCCTCAAGAACGTTGATAAATTTGTCGATAAGGAAAAAGCACCGAAAGATTTTGACCTTAAGAAGATCTTGATTGATGCTGCCGTCGGTGGAAGCTATGATTCCTTGCGCGGTTTCCATTATAAAAGCCTGTTTGTCGGCTCGATGTGGTTCATGGATACGTTTAACCTGAATCTCCATCGACTCGAACGGTGTTGTATCCATTATACAACCGAGGAAGGCATCATCCCGTTCTGCTCCTATAATGGTCTTGGGTATGGGGATAAGATCCGTGAGAAACACTCGGTTCCTATTAAAGAATGGGAGAAGAAAACTGAGCGGCCCATGCGCGATGACCTGTGGAAAGATGGTCCTTTGACCTAGAACTTCTTTCTCCTTTTTTCTCTCTTGTTCTTCATCTTTTGTTCGGTGTTAGTTGGTACAAAAATATATATATAGCGCAATCAAATATATAGCTGTACAAAAATATGAAGAAATAGGGGATAGTAGTATGAAAACGATGGTATATAGAAGGGATATCGCTTGGAAGGCTTTTGTTGTGAGTGTGACCTTTTGTCTCTTATTCCTACCAGGGTATGCTCTTGCACAGACTCCAAATATAGTAAACGATCCCACGCCTCATAAGCCCGCGTATCTCCAAGGTAAAAGCGACCTTGTTGATGTCCAGGTCTCCCAGCGTTTCGCTCCATTACATCCTGTTCCTCCGACCACAATGAATCTTAATATCACTGAATTGTTGCAGCAGGTTGACGAGTCACTCATTCTTGGGTATTTAGAGAATCTGACGAGTTTTGGTCCACGTCTCACAGGGACACCTGCTTGCGATCAATCAGCTCATTACATCTATGAGACGTTTCAAGACATGGGTTTAGAGGTCCGGTACCATAATTATACCGATGATACGGTTTCCGGGAGCAACGTCGAGGCAACGTTAAATGGAACTGATTCTACGAATGTCTTCATCATTTGTGGTCATTATGATTGCGTTGCTGCAGGACCTGGGGCGGATGATGACGGATCCGGTGTTGCAGCGGTCCTTGCCGCAGCGGAGATCATGAAGAACTACGAGTTTTATCATACGATCCGATTTGTTGCTTTTTCAGGGGAGGAGCAGGGTTTGATAGGGAGCTATCATTACGTGGAGGATGCCTATAACAACAATGACACCATCATTGCGGTCCTCAATGCAGACATGATTGGTTTTGCTCCATTACCCTCAGATGGCACCAAAGGGAAGATTTTTGAGAATTCTGCCTCGGAATGGATTGTGAGCTTCACCCAGGATATCAGCCAGGTTTATTC
>DATMXJ010000122.1:0-4376 GCA_035561675.1 Thermoplasmatota archaeon | reverse complement strand
CAATAATTGCATATCAAATAATTTACTTTGTGCTCTACCCCATCCATATTGAAACATCCTTTTTGCAAAAAGTTTTGTTCCGCGGGTATGATCATGAAGAACACTGGTTTTAGGACTGTATATCAAATCATAACCCTTTTTTCTTAATCTTTTGTTGATTTCTGTGTCTTCACAAGTTTTAAGTCGTACGTTGAATCCACCGACGTCCTCAAGCATTTTCTTTCTGTAGAGAGCATGACAACCACTTATACTGAGAACTTTCTTTTCTTTCGTAAATTGTCGTCCCTGAATAGATCGTCCACTGCCAATAAAAGTTTTGCTAATTTCGTTAATAGTTTCTTCCCAAACTCCTTTACTGATATTGTCGATACAACAACCAACACCTGCAACATTTCTATGTTTTTTTATCACCTTTAATTCAGCTTCTAACCAATTTTCTCTTGGAATACAATCTGCATCAGTAAAAGCGATGTATTCGCCTGTTGCATTTTTCAGTCCAACATGGCAGGCACCGGCCCTTGTTCTATAATCTTCGTACAATATTTTTACTGAAAAACTCTGTGCTTTTTTAACAGTATCGTCAATTGAATGACCATCCACCACAATGATTTCATACGGAGATAATGTTTGGTTTATGACGGCCTCCAGACATTTACTAATTTTATGTTCTTCATTTTTAACGGGAATGACGACAGATATTTTATCTATGGAGATTTATATCACCTCCAACCAATACAACAGCAGGCTGTTCTTTGAGTAACATTTGCTCAATTCCGATAAGAGCTCTTCCGTATTGTTCTGTTTGCGTACCAGAGCCGACATAAAGATTGTATTTTGGCATCGTCAGCTCAAGCTGTTCAAAAAAAACCTGATCCATATTATAGGAATAATGCTGACTCATATGCAAGATAAAATAATCTAGTCTTCTTTTACATTCACGAATTATAGGAGACATCTTGATTATTTCAGGGCGAGTACCGACAACAATTGTCATTCTTAGTGTATGATCCTTCATAAAAAAACCTTGCATATTATTATTTTTTCAATCCAGGATACAGGTATACATCTGGATAAATCATCGTGAGATTGTTGTTATTGCAATCCCCGTATATGACACTAATTTTATGGTCATCTAAGAAACCAGTGTCAACACATTTGTCGTTGAGGAAGGTTTCCATCTGTGTATGTAACTCATATCCGTAAATCGGATGCATTGAAGAGGAGACAATGTAGAGTCCTGTCACAGCCGAAAAAGGAGACGCATAAAACGGATTGACTGCTGCTCTGTCGTAGAGATGGGTTTCATTCCGATACTCGTCCAGGTGATCGTTCATCCAGGTAAACGTTGCGTAGTCGTCTTCGCTGATCATTTGGTAATACTGAATGCCGAGGTGCGCTGGCACCACAGATACAAGAAGAATGATACAGACGACGACAGTGAACAGGAGACCACGATGTCGTAATAATTGTTTGTACCGTTTAGATATGAGGTGTTCCGAATGATTGGTTATGAATTGTCGTAGCTCACTCAATCCGTATCCTGCAAGGAGGGTAACCATCAAAAACAGATACATGAAGGACCGTTCGTACATGATGGGGAGTCCATAGCTCATCTTGTCATACAGTCCTATTAAGACAATGAACGCAATGGCGGACAAGGTAAACGTACGATGGATGGCTTTTCCTTTGGTAAAAGCAACATATGCCCCGATTATACATAATATCCATGTGATGAATCCAAGATGTTCAAACGACGGCCATATCTGAGGGAGATCATAATCGAAAAAGAAAGTTTTCCCTCCAAAAAAGGCATCGATTAATTGTTGCAAACCATATTCCAATCGACTAGCAAAAAGAAAGAATAAGCCGATGGGAATCAATGAAAGACCCATGGTAAGAACAGAGAATTTATATTCTTTTTCCAGGAGTAATACAAACCCATATAAAAACATGATAATGATACAGGCGAGAGCAGTAGGTAGATGGATCAGCAATACACACCAAATGAAAACAGGGATGAGCAGCGTAGCGAGCGTTTTCTTAAGCTGTAACAACCAAATAATAAAGACAGTGAACAACAATCCCATAGCTACGGCGACATAGAACGATGGACCAAGCATTCGACAGGTTGTCGGTATAAACGCTACAAGGAACGCTGCTTCAAGACCAAATTTTCGCTCTGATCGCTCCCCGATAACAAACGCGATAAGACTCATAAACAACATGATAACAGCTGGCATGAACACGACGATGGTGTTAAATGAGCTACCGGTGATCCATTTCAGACTAGCGGTAATATAATGAAACCCTGACTCAAGTGATCGGGTCGTACCACTCCCTGTGTAGGGGTTAATAAACACCGATGATCCCTGTTCCATCACCGCTCTGCTATACTCCCAGTGGATCCATTCATCCACATGAAACGGCAGGTAGTAACTGTTCGAGAGATGGGGCAAAAAAGCCATGAACGCAGTAAACGTCAGTATGCCGAGTAACAGCAGGACTTTTGGATTTTTCAGGGAAGAGGGATGCAGTTTTGGCAGACCTGATTTGTAGATGGTATAGAAAAAAACTACAACACTAGACGCCGCATAGACTACAAGAAGAAGAAACACTTTTAAAACGGTTAAGGGAAGGCCTAAAAGCACGTCAATAACAAACATTCCACTGCACAATACTCCTAAACTAAGGACGAATCCAAAGGCAATTCTCTCTATATGTCTATGATCTTTAAAAAGGAAATAACTCCAGAGATACCCAGGAACGATGAGGAGGATAATGCCACCTATTAATTTTGTGAGCTCAACAAATTCGACTGGCATTACAATCCTTTATCCTTCGTTTTTTTACAATTTAAAATAATAGTTTCACCTCTCACATATGATTCTTCAAGGTTTGCAAATAAAATTATCAATCGTATCTCTCCAACCAAGCTTCACGTATTGTATCACGCAAGGAAACGAAAGAGAAGAAAATCAAGAAACACAGGAAGAACACCGACCATTTGGAAAAAACTTTTACTATCGTCGTTGGTTTGCATTGATCACCGCATGTAAGATCAACCCGGTGATACCTGCAAGCATTCCAAGAACAAGGAGCATTACGGTCACTAACGCAGTACCAATTGGAACAACTTTGTTTGCCAGGTACTCAAAATATACAAAGGTACCCATGGCAAGCCCTGCGGCAAACATGATAAGACCAGGGACACCAAAGAACAACAAGGAATGCTTAACTTCTAAATATTTGAAGATGGAAATAAGGACCCCAAGGCCGTGACCAACCGGTTTTTCTGTCGAGCAATCACCCTCGTAACTACACGTGATGGGGACCTCCTTGCTTGTGAGATGCATACTTCGAGCTTGCAGGAGGATTTCAGCGGACGCCCCCATCTGAGGATCTCTCAGATCGATATTTTCGATGGCTTTTCGCGAATAGGAGCGAAAACCACTCTGGCCATCGGTCACCCTATTTTCTTTCTCAGAGCCAGCATTGGTAAACTTGGTTAACACTGCGATACCAAAATGACGGTACATCGGAACCATGTTGCCGGTACTGTCAAGGAAGCGAGAACCAACACAGATATCTGCTTTCCCATCTGAAACAGGCATCATCACCGTCTGAATTTGATCTGCGTCATGCTGTCCATCTCCATCAAGGATCGTCATGACATCAAAGTCGTTTGAACGAGCGTATTCAAAACCGCTTTTCAAAGCAGCCCCATATCCTCTGTTCACATCATGTCTGAGAACCGTTGCACCTGCATATTCCGCTATCTTTGCGGTTTTATCTGTGCTCCCATCATCGACGACAACAACCTCATCAACATATTGTTTCGCTTTTAGGACAACACTGCCGATCGTTGCCTCTTCATTAAAACAGGGAATAACCACTAGCGTGCGTTTCATTCCATTACCCATTTATTTCTCTGCTCCTCCAATTCATCCTTTCTTACACTACCCATCCTTTAGCCTTGTATCACCCAACCTCGAAGGTTGTCAAGTCAGTCTAAAAGATATATGAATCAATCGTGTTTCTGTCGAGATTACTATAGTTTTGTAATAGCTTTACAAATACCCCCTGTTGTGAAGAACCTGTGGTTGCGTACAGGTCCTCAAAGAACTCATTGGACTGCAATGCTTTAATCACGAGTCGTCTCTGGCAGTCAGTGAGATGATATTCCCGCGCAAGCTTCGAGAGAACATTTATCCAGTACCCTATTTTTTTCGGGCGGTCATCAGAGATATTCTGTATGCATCCGCACAAAGTGCACCAGTGATGCAGTGAAACGTCTGATTTTCCAGTACTACTCGGGGTCCTCAAATCATCGGATGAACCAATGGTTTCCGGCAGCCAAACCCGATGTTCTCTCCCAC
>DATMXJ010000121.1:0-3735 GCA_035561675.1 Thermoplasmatota archaeon | reverse complement strand
TTTCTGTACTCGCCGTTGGAGAGTGCTTTTTAACCAGTTGTCAAGATTTTCTTGTTTCTTATCTGACCGTGATGAGATCTGCTGGATGAGTTTCCAGATGTTGATGATTCGGTTTTTGTATTTCAGGACGGTTTCCGGGTCCCATTCGATATCGACAAACGGGGAGCCGATATGAAGATAATACAGGCGCATCGCATCGACGCCGTAGGTGACCGCTGCCTCGACGATCGGTTCTGCTCCACCCTTGGATTTACTGATTTTTTCTTTTCCTTTTTGGGTCACCCACCAGTGAACAAAGATCCCTTGTGGGCGTTTCTGTTCCGGCATGATCGCCACATGGTTCATGATATAAACAGGGAAATGGACTGTCTTATGCTCTTTTCCGCCAAGGTTGATGTCCACGGGGTACCAATAATCAAAATCAGATTTGATGCTCTTCCAGGTCTCATGTTTCGGGGATCCAATCCCGAGGAACACGTAGTTGAAGAACTCATCGGTCATCTCCTTTACTGTGATCTTTTTCTGGTTCACATACGGAGAAATCACATAGTAAGCTGGGTAGAGCGTTGAATCAGAGATCGGTTCGATGATCCAGTCTTTTTTGTAGGGGAACTCTGTGCCAAGCCAGGATCCTCGTCGAATCGCAGCCCGGTCTCCGAACCAATCAAGGATTTTTGGCAGATCGTCTTTATATTCCTGTGGGTAGATGTTCATGGTTGTGATCGCGTCTTTTGATTCTTGCGTAAGTGCTTCGTCACTGTATTTGATGAACCATTGGTCAGGGATCTGTTTTATCATGACTTTTTCTTTGCAGCGGCAGATGACTGCTTCTGAGAACTCTTTCAAGGTGGTGGCGAGGTTCCTCTGGATGAGGTCGTTTTTCACCGTGTCTTTTATCTCAGAGATTTTAATCCCCGCGTACTTACCACATCTTTCGTTGAGTATCCCGGTGTGGAACTCTTTTTTGTAGACAAGGTCGGTTGCTTCATTGAGTTTATCTGTTTCTGTCTGAGTTTTTATGCCAAGCTGATCGCACGCTTCTTTCGCAGGGTTGTTACCAAATCCTTTGACATCGATGATTTTGATTGCCTCGATAGGTGCTTTTGATTCGACGAGCGCTATCCAGTCGTAGGGCGCATGGGCTGGTACTGACATGACGATACCGGTGGCGACAGCAGGGTCTGCGAACAGGCCGGCAAGGATCGGTACTTCTCTGTTGATCTCTGGGACGATGCAGGTTTTTCCGATGAGGTCTTTTCCTTTGATGGTTTTCTTTAAGGGTTGAACCAAGTCCTGTTGATAGGAGAGTTTTTTAATGCATTCCTCTGAGCAGATCCATGTTTCGTTGTTTACTTTCACAAAATGATACTCGACCGTGGGATTCACCCACATGTTGGTGACACCAAAGATGGTCTCTGGTCTGAGGGTTGCTGCAGGAAGAATCGTCCCATCTTTGAGGGTGAATTTGAGGACCGTGAAATCGAGGATCTCGGCTGATCCCCCTTGAGAGACATCGGTTTCTGATTTATCGACAGCAACAGGTCCGCAGCTGGGGCAGTAGGGTGCATAATGTGGTTTCTGTATGAGAAGGTTTTTTTCATGGAGTTGATGGAATTGCCATTGGATGAATTTCTTATATCCCTCGGAGATGGTGTTCATGACTCTGGTGTAGTCGATGAGGTACCCAAACCGTTTCCAGTACTCATCGACGTAAATGGTGCTGAAGTAGTTGACGACCTCGATGGGATCGGTGAGTTTTTTGATGCATTCTTCTGAGCATCCGTTTTGTTTTAACAGTTTAAGGGTGTCTTGGTCTTGTCGTTCTACCTTTTTTGCAAAACCGACCGAAGGGATACCTGATGCGTGAAACCCGGCGGGGAACAGCACATCATAGCCGGTCATCCGTTTATATCGTGCGATGACGTCGCAGTAGGTAAATCCACGCATATGACCGACATGGAGGTACCCTGAGACCCCCGGGTATGCGAAATGAATGAAGAATTTTTTTTGTTTTTCTTTGGTCGCTAAATTGATGTTTTCCTTGAACCATCTGTTTTGCCATTTCTGTTCGACAGCGATATAATCGTAGGTGTTTTCTTCCATGGGTAGTATCTGGTCGGACATAAGGTTTGTTTTATATAATATTTCGTGTCGTCTTCCTTGGTCTTTGTCTATAATTATAGTAAAGAAAATTTAAATACCATTAGCTCTATAAGAGTTCTATAAAAGCGTAATAATGGGGAAAAATATGAAGAAAATACTACCTATTCTCCTAGTGGGAGTGTTATTAATAAGTGGTTTTGGAGCAGCTGTATCTGTGAATACGCAAAAGAACCAATTATTCCTTCAGCAAGGTGTTTCTTTTTCAGAACCGGTACTCACGGATCATGACAATTATCTATCGGTCGAGATCGCCGAAGCAACCTCTTTGGCATCATCACCTGGAAATCCGATGTTACCACTGTATACAAAGTTGTTTTCTTTTCCGTTTGGTACTATCATAAAAGATGTCTCGTTTACTGCGTCTTCTGAACAGATCATTCGACTCACGAAAGAGATCCTTCCCGGTACTCAGCCAACGCCTGTCTCTGGTGGTTTGATGACTTCTTCAAATCAAAAACAGGTGAAAAACGAGGCGGTGTATTCAGGGAAAGCCATGTATCCAGCGTCTCGCTTGGAGTATCAGGTCGGTGCTGGTTTACAGGGAAACGAACATGTGACTTTCCTCTCAGTTCTATATTATCCGCTTCTCTATCAACCGCAACAGTACACGTTACTTTTCACTCCAAATGCACAAATCACCATAACCTATGAAGAACCACAACAATCTAAACCTCTTTCTACAGAGACGAAGCTCCTGATCATCGCCCCTGAGGAATTCTCTGCTGCGCTCCAACCGCTCATTGACCATAAAAATCAATATAATGTGTCGACGACTCTGATCACAACAGAATGGGTCGCTGACCATTCGACAGGCCGAGATTTACCAGAGCAGATAAAATATGCAATAAAGGATGAGATTGAGACAAATGCGATCACCTCGGTTTTACTTGTTGGTAGTTTCGATAAACTCCCGATGCGACGCAGCTACGTGAGTCTCTGGGGCGACTGGGATGAAGAAATGATCACGGATCTCTACTATTCTGACATCTATGATGGTTCTGGGAATTTCTGCAGCTGGGATTCGAACAACAATGATCAATTTGGTGAGGCAAGCGACCATGTCGATCTTTTCCCTGATGTGCATCTTGGTCGACTCGCCTGTGATACTCTCCAGGATGTGACCATCGTCGTAGACAAGATCATCCACTATGAGACGGAAACCTATGGGAGCGACTGGTTCAACACGATGATTTACATCGGGGGAAACACCTTCCGCTGGTCCCCTGGAAACGACGGGGAAGAGATCAACCAAATCATCATGGGTATCATGCCGCAGTTCTCACCAGAGACCATCTGGACATCGAAAGGTAATTTCAATCGAAGAACAATATCAAATGCCATCACCGCTGGTGCCGGGTTCCTTGACTATTCTGGTCATGGGTTTGAAAATGGGATGGGCACCTACACTCCAGCTGGTGTTTCGATGAAATATTATTATTCCGCGTTTATCAAGGATACCCAGAATGGATATAAGCTTCCCATCATATTTTTTGATGCCTGTCTGACCGCAAAAATCGATTATGTCCTCCAGGATCTTCTAGACTACCGATCGTATGCTGTGTTTAATGTCTT
>DATMXJ010000120.1:0-2484 GCA_035561675.1 Thermoplasmatota archaeon | reverse complement strand
TAGTGATCGAAGGTATTGATGTCGTACGAACAATCGCAGCGCAACCTCATCCCGATAGCGGTGATGGGACTGGTAAACCGGACGTAGATATAGTCATCAATAATATTATCATATTAAGCTGATAAACGAGGAGATACGAAGAAAATGGCGAATAGAAGAGCGATTTTTGAGACAACCAAAGGTAAATTTACCTTTGAACTGTATGAGGATAAAGCACCACTCACCACGGGGAATTTCATTAAACTGGCGAACCAAGGATTCTACAATGGGTTGATCTTTCATCGGGTGATTCCCCAGTTCATGATCCAGGGTGGATGCCCTGAAGGAACTGGTACAGGCGGTCCAGGGTACACGATAAAGGATGAGTTTCATAAGGATTTGAGCAACGTACGCGGGACGATCGCGATGGCGAACCGCGGACCGAACACCGGTGGGAGTCAATGGTTTATCAATATCGTGGATAACTGTTACCTTGACTTTGATAAGAAACCATATTCGAGTGCGCACCCTGTGTTTGGGAAAGTTGTCGAAGGCATGGAGATTGTCGATGCAATCTCCCAGGTGAAAACGAGCAGGAACGACAAACCTGCTCAGGATATCATCATAAAAAAAATTACGATATCATAAGAAGATGATGTGGTTTCTATGGTTATTCTTTCTGATGTCGATATCGAGCAGGCTCTTGAAAGTAATGAACTTGGGATAGAGCCGTTCATCCAGAAGAATCTGACACCGAATGGATATGATCTTTCCATTGATGAAATCTATCTCCGAACCACCGATCAACATATCAAGGAAGGTATTGCGGTCATCCCGCCACTTACCTGGTTTGCGATTAGCACAAAGGAATTTGTCAAAATGGGTCCTCAGATAACGTCGCAGTTATGGATCCGTTCCAGTTATGCCCGGCGAGGAATCATGGCAAGTTTCGGGAAGGTCGACGCTGGGTTTCATGGGACGCTCACCTTCGGGTGTTTTAATGCAAGTGATAAGCAAGTGGAGATTCCTATTGGTGATCGGTTTTGTCAGATCGTCTTTGAACATCTCGCACAAGCACCGAAAGCGTTGTATCATGAACGGTCTGGGACGTATCAGAACCAGCGTGGTGTGACGTTAAAGCGGTAATTCTTCCCCAAACAAAGATATATATTTGTATATATTTATTTCCTGTGTTATTTTTATAAAAAGAGAAAAGAAACGTGATTACATAAATTCTGAAAGATACCTCAGTAAAGGAAATGCATTTGGGAATCGTTCGAAAAACCATTCCCGGAAAGCGATAACAGGTTTGTCGTACGAGAAAAGTATCTTCACAGAAAGCGTTCCCCAGTCACTCTCAGCCCCATGGATGTCCTTTGCTTTCACTTTGACAGAGTACGTCCCTTTGTAACTCCAGGCATGAGATACTGATTTTTGTTCACCAGAACCATATGGTCCAAGCCATCCACTCGTCGTGTTATCCCCCCAATCAATGAAGTAGAAGACAATATCCAAATCAGGGTCAGTCGCCACAACAGTATATTTAATCTGAACCTTGGGTTTTCCATTAGAAGGCCCCTGAATATCAGGTGTGTTCGGAGGAGCATTGGTCCCACTGATTAACGCCCAGGTCGTATCCGTGACGGTAAGGTCATCTGAATCGGTGACCGATAATACCACCGTGTAGTTCCCCTCATTGGAATAACTATGTGTCGGGTTTTGCTGATCCGAGGTGTTCCCATCACCAAAATCCCAGTGATAATCATAAGGAGGATTCCCATTTTCCGCAGTCCCAGTAAACTGAATCATTTGATCAGGTGACCCATAGTACGGACCATGCGCATCGACATCAAAACCAAGAATGGTAAAATCAGAACCAGAAATCGCAGAGGCAGTCGATTGGGATGTGGTCACCACTACCTTGATACGACAATTCTCAGAGCCACTTGCACCGATCAACCATTGATAACACCCATTGTTAGGAATGTCGGTCGCAAGAGGCTCCCAGGGACCGGAAACACCATGACGCGAAAGGAGAATATCGACCGTGGATTCCCCTTGTGATGCGGGGACCGCAGAAAGCCACCGGATATTCCGAATGGAGCCGCTTCTGAACGTTTCTCCACCATGTGGTGATTGTACCAAAGCAGTGAGACTCGTTGGTTCAAGCCAGGGAGAAAATGCTTTCAATAGATTGACATACACATACCCACTGCCTTGTTCAGCCTGAATAACGACATCCTCGCGACCATCATGGTCAAAATCCCCATCCACGAGAAAAGCAGAGAAATAACCAGAAGAAGGCATGGAAAAAGTCCCGTCCTGAACCCAATTCCCGTTTCCATCACCGAGATACGCGTACCCGGTTGGACCAACATAACCAACGATGTCGAGAGATCCATCACCGTTAATATCACCAAATTGGGGGTAATACTCCCCAGATGTCGGAAGACCATTGGATGCTGAATCCCAGTCGTTATTTTCCACATCATAGGTATAACAGCG
>DATMXJ010000119.1:0-3050 GCA_035561675.1 Thermoplasmatota archaeon | reverse complement strand
CCAAAAGGTGTCGTAGGATGGGAAACATGTTGGGGAATTTTTCCAAGAGGTGCTGCAGGAATACGGTAAAGGAGTATTTGTATTCCAAAGGCATGACCACTTGAAGCGTGCCCCAGTTGCTTTCCGCATCCAGCGTGTCTTTTGCTTTTGCTTTCACTGTGTATGTTCCTACTGCAGTCCAGGTATGGGTCAGATGGATCTGTGTACCTGAGACATAAGGACCAAACCAACCAGATGTCGTATTGTCTCCCCAGTCAACGAAATAGTAGATATTATGACCATCGAGATCGTCGGAGAGAATATTGAACAGGTACGAATTCCCTGGTTTTCCTTCACCTGGACCGGTAACCGTCGGCGTGTTCGGTGGATTGTTATCGGTGATCGTAACGGTCAATGATTCTGACCATAGACTACCAGCACCCCAGACGTCCCGTGCCTTTACTTTGACATCGTAGGTTCCTAGTTCAGTCCAGATGTGCGACGCGATACCTGTCACTCCTGAGGCATACGGTCCGATCCATCCGCTGCTCGTTCCATCATCCCAATCGAAGAGGTAGTAGATCTCATCTGCATTCGGGTCGGAGGTAGTACTGGTGTAGGTATATTCAACATTCCAGATCCCTAGTGTTTGACCGACTGGTTTTGTTGGTCTGGCTGGTGGATCACTCGGGGATGGGGATTTAAATTGCTGCGCAGGGTCACCAAAGTAGGTACATCCTTGGATAACCGCTCGATAACTGCCTGGTGCAGAGGTCCAGGTCCAGTTAACGGTTGGCGCCATCATATCCTTTGACCAGGCTTGTGCTTTGCCGAATTGCCAATTTGCATAGCTCTGAGAGTTGTTCTCCATGTCTAAGAAGTAATCCCAGAAGGATTTCATCTGAATAGCGCTTGAGGAATTGGTACTCGTCCAAGATCCCCAGCCATAACAGGTGTTATACACGCACGCAAACGCAAGCTCGGTATCAGAGTGGAATAACATAGAGTGAAGAACACCATCGTCTGCATTGTCAAAGTCACCGCAGTGGCAGCCGAAATCAGTGATGAAGAATGGTTTTGTGTTGGTATAGTTACCCTCCCATTCTGAGTCGTAGACATCAAGGGACATTGTTGGATCTGCATGGGCGACACCGCTAATGATGGTCACTCGGTCATTGTTAATGGCGGTTCTGAATTTGCCTATCGCATCGCCACCTTCCCAACCAGGATTTGGATTTTCCGATGTATATTTTATCGAAAGGTTGAATAGATTCCCAGGGTTCACCGCATTCCAGGTCTCAAATCCATATTGGAATCCAAGCCAGGTTGGATAAACACCATGTTCATCGGGATCTGGTCCTAGCCAATTAGACGTGCCTTTTATCGCACTAAAATCAATGTAGTCATCTCCTTGGGCGGACCAACCCATTGTACCAGCAAAAAACGCTGCATTCTCAATATAATCATAATCGGTGCTTTGCGCATAGTAGAAGCTTTTCGTCATCCAGTTGGAAACATCCTGAGGCTCATCACAGGTGAGACGTCCAAGGAAGAGTTCCGAGTACAAATCGAAGCCAAGGTCCCCTTCTTCACCCCAATACGAGTTAGAATTCGCGTTGAAGTTATTATCAAGATTGCTCCAGTAGATATCTGCATCAATATCAGATTCATAACTTGAATCCATATCTCTTGCGGGAATGTAATTCGACTCCCCATCAGCACCAATGAGAATGTAGCTTGTTCCCCAGTCTTCGTATGCATCCTTGCAGAATTCTCGGATGTGGGCTTGTCTGTCATTGAACGGAGCTGAGCCCTGGTAATCAACACATGCGTCGATATCCTCAGCGGTCACAAGAGTGCAGGATAATCCTTCTGCAGCATGATGATCCATGAGGCTTTCCCAGTTGTAGGGAGTAGTACCACCAGTAGCCCAATAGTCAAGCCCATTCTGGGTGGTTGTAATGATCACATAATCGAAACTCTCTGATGGATCGCACAATCCTCCGGGATATTCAAAGGTTGGCGCACCAAGGTAGGTAAATGTCATTTCTGGGTTACTGACAAGTGATTGGACCCATTGTTCATCTGCAGCACTGTTCCGGAACAAGGTGTTCATATCATCACTTTGTTCAAGATGGACAGTGAGCGTCATTTTTGGGTAGTAAAAGACTTGTCCTGCCGAGGGGATATATTGTGTTGGTGAAAGTGAGATATCAAAAATCGCATACCCATGAGAGTATCCAATATGGTATTGACCATAGTGTGCTGTTGGGTAAAGTTGATTGGATGCATAGAGGTCGTTATCGATGAGGAATTCTTGTGGGATTTCTTCTCCGATTGGTACTTCGTTTTGATAAGGAAGAATTGGCTGTGCGATCAGATTAATACCTTGAGTATTATATTGCACAGGTGTTCCTTGCACATCTACTGACGCAACCGTGGTTCCGTACGGCAGGAGAAGCTGGATAAATTTCACCGGCAATGCTGGTTCGCCTGCTTGTTTTCCTAAATTAAGACATCCTTGCATTTGGATTGTCGAATATAATGTATTGTCCGCGTTGATCGATTGTATGATCGGTTCCTTAAAGGTAAATGTGTAGCTCATATGGTCGCTATCGATCTGATAGGGACTCTGGTTCGAGACGGTTGTTGCTGTAGTTAATGCAGTCATCGTAAATAGAATGCAGAGAACTACTGATACCTGCTTTTTACTTTTTAATATATTATTCAATAGATTCATTTTTAGTATACCTCCATTGAAAAATAATGTCGCTGGCATTATTAAAACTTTTGATGAAAATTGGAAAACAATAATTAATATTAAAATAAGATTATAAAAATTATATGAAACCACCGTTCTTCGAATGAGCACGATAGACTCTTCGATCTTCCAATCATGCTACTCTATCAGCTTTCGGCTTACTCGTCTAGATCATCTTTCAAAATTCAATAGCTATCTTAGTATAAGGATTCAATAATATAAGGAATCCTAGGTCAAAAACATTAAATTCCATATAGATAGAAACTACGGAAAAACTGATGATGTTTCAACATCTTTTCATCCTTAAATA
>DATMXJ010000118.1:0-8895 GCA_035561675.1 Thermoplasmatota archaeon | reverse complement strand
GTTTTGTCTGTTTTTGCCATGACTGTCGTCACTGCAGCGATATCCCCGCTGGTGATGAATTGTTTCGTTCCATTTAACACCCAGTCGTCTCCTTCGAGGATCGCCGTGGTTTGTAGCGATGCGGCATCGGAGCCTGCGTTTGGTTCGGTGAGTGCCCAGGCTGCAATCGCATCTCCATGGAGCAGATTGGGGAGGTATTTTTTCCGTTGTTCCTCTGTCCCTTTTTCATAGATGTGACCGACACCTAAGCTGTTATGCGCTTCGACGGTGATGCCTGTAGACCCACAGACCCTGGATATTTCTTCCAAGGCGATCATATAGCAGATTTTATCAATACCTGCACCCCCGTATCTCTTTGGCACCGTCATACTCATGAGTCCCATTTTTCCCATTTTTTTGTACAATTCCTGGGGGAAATATTCTTCTTTGTCGATTTTTGGGGCAAGTGGTTTAATTTCTTTTTCAGCAAACTCTCTGACTGTTTTTTTGAATAATTTTTGCTGGTCGGTAAGTTGGAAATCCATAGGTATCCTCATACCAGGATAGGTCACAAGTCTTTAAATTTACGCTTCTGTATGGTCGAAGATTTTTTGTAGGGATACTCGATGTGGATACTAGGTGGTTTTAAGGCGTTTATCTTAATGGTTCAGATGGTTGTGTCGGGGAATGGTTCTTATGACCTTGGATGAGAAGATTCAGAAGGGCTCTGGGAAGCTTGTAGGGTGGCATGATCCTGATGAGAACCGTGAGTGGGTTGTTCAGAATAAACCGCGGGGTTTGGTGGATAAGCGGATGACTGTAGCGCAAGCCGTATCAGACTTTATCCCTGATGGTTCGTTGCTTGCCATGGGGGGGTTTGGGCATGTGCGGGTCTCTATGGCAGTCGTCTATGAGATTATCAGACAGCGGAAACAGCATTTACTACTGGCTGGGAAGACCGGAGTGCATGACCTTGACTTGTTGGTCGGCTCTGGTTGTGTGGATCAGGTCGAGGTCGCGTACTCATTTGGTCATGAGTTGCGCGGGTTGTCTCCTGCGTCTCGGCGTGCGGTCGAAACCGGAAAATGCAAGGTGACCGGTGAGATCAGTAACGCAGGGTTTCAATGGCGTTTTCTTGCGGCGATGATGGGTATGCCGTTTATACCAACGCGGGTGATGCTAGGGACCGATACGTTTGCTCATAGCTCTGCGCAGACCATGGTTGATCCGTTCAGTGGGAAACAGATTTGCCTTCTCCCTGCGTGTTACCCGGATGTCGCAGTGATTCATGTGCCTCGGTGTGATAGGTATGGGAACGCGCAGATCGATGGGATTCTTGTTGAGGATTTCGAGCTGTCCCGGGCGGCACGTCATCTGATTGTGACTACTGAGAAGATTGTTGATAGTTCTAAGATACGGAAGGAACCGTGGAAGACCGTTATTCCTTTTTATTTGGTGAGTGCTGTGGTGGAGACGCCG
The DNA here is from genome assembly GCA_035561675.1 of Thermoplasmatota archaeon. GTDB lineage: Archaea > Thermoplasmatota > E2 > DHVEG-1 > DHVEG-1 > SM1-50. The sequence goes on along the minus strand of DATMXJ010000118.1, from coordinate 7,437 downwards.
TTTGGGTCGCACCCCTGTCAGATGCCGTATCAGTATTTCTTCGACGAGGATCATATCGGTGAATGGCTTTCGGAGTCTGTGACCGATGAGGGTGTACAGCGGTATCTTGAGAAATATGTGTACGGGTTGAAGGATTTTTCAGAGTATTTGAAGTGTGTCGGTGGGGAAAAGAAGATGGCGCAGCTTGCTCGGATTGAGCGGTTCGAGGAGCCGATGACCGCGCCATGGTTGAAAGCGAAAAACGAGAGACCAACGAAAAATGAGCTGTATTCGTCGACCGAGCTGCTCGCCTGTGTCGCATCGCGTATGCTTCAGGATAATAAATCTGTGTTTGTTGGGACCGGTCTTCCGATGATCGCTGCGATGCTTGCGCAGCGGACCCATGCGCCTAACCTGCTGTTGTTTTTTGAGGCGGGTGGGATCGGCCCGGAGATGCCGGTGCTTCCGATCTCCGTTGGTGATTCACGGACGTTTTATTCCGCGGTCGCTGCTTCTAGCATGCATGATTCTATGGCGATGGCGCAAGCAGGGTACATCGATTATGGGTTCCTTGGTGGAGCCCAGATTGATCAGTTTGGGAATCTGAATACGACCGTGATTGGGCCCTATGAGCATCCGAAGGTGCGTCTGCCGGGGAGTGGTGGGGCGAATGATGTGGGAACCTTGTGTCATCAGACGATTATTCTGATGCGGCAGGATAAACATCGGTTCCTTGAGAAACTTGATTTCTTGACGACGCCTGGGTACCTCTCAGGTTTTGATTCGCGGGAAGCGGCAGGGCTTCCGAAGGGAAGCGGGCCTTATCGAGTGATTACTCAGCTTGGGGTGTATGGTTTTGATCCTCAGTCCAAACAGATGATGCTACTGTCGTTGCATCCAGGGGTGACGGTTGAGCAGATTATCCAGAACTCTGGGTTTGCGATTCGTGTTCCTGAGCATGTTTCAGTCACTACACCACCGTCTCAGAAGGAACTACGCGTTCTGAAAAAAATCGATCCTGCCGGTATGGTGATTGGAAAATAATATCTTTTTTAGACGCATTGTTTTCCTTTTCTACAGCTCAATAATATTATTATAGGGGGAGATACTTATAAATTGATAGATAAGGGGAAAGTTGTGCAACGATATTATTTAACCCGGAAAGAATTGGCGCTTGGAGTTATTCTCTTCTTGCTCATCCCTTGTATCATTCCATCTTTTGGTCAGAGCGTCGGTGAAAAAACAATCAAGTCTGTCTCCTATGGGACTCTCTTCTACGTTGGTGGGAGCGGAGAAGGGAATTATTCAAGGATTCAGGATGCTATTAAGGATTCAAGTTCGGGTGATACTGTTTTTGTGTACGATGACTCCTCCCCGTATCTTGAAAACGTCGTCGTCGACAAATCAATTACTCTGGTCGGTGAAGATAAAACGAGTACTGAAATCAACGGTTCCTCCCTTGATAATTCTTTAGATACTGTTGCGGTTATCACCGATCATGTCACCATCGATGGTTTTCGTATCACCGATAATCATGGGTACTATTATCAGGCGGCGGTGAAGATTAAGGGGAACTTTACCAGTCTCTCAAATTGCATCATCAATGGGAACGAATGGATCGGCATCTCCTTAGTCGATGCATCCTTTTGCCAGATACGTGATTGTGAACTGTCCGAGAATCTCGTTGCCATTCACCTCGTGAACTCAAGAAAAAATATAGTCCAGAATTGTGTGTGTTATGATAATGCTGATGCTATTACGCTCTTTCAATCCTCAGATGACAATCAAATTATTCATTGCACTTGTACTAGAAATCATTTTGATAGCATTCTTATCCAGCAGTCCTCAGGGAATCAAATCACTGGTTGTGTCTGTCAAGATGGCTACGATGGGATCAGCTTACCCTATGCTCCAAATACAAAAATGCGGAATAACACAATGATGGGTAATTACGCGAACTTTGGTATCGGTTCATCATCGGTATCAGACTTTTACTGCGATATCGACACCTCAAATACCATCAATGGAAAACCGATGTACTACCTCATTGAACAACACGATCTTCCCTTTAATGGGACAACAGAGATAGGCTTCCTTGGATTGGTCAGCTGTGACAATATCTCGGTGAACGACTGTAATTTTTCAAATAATTTTGAGGGTATACTCCTTGCGGGTACCACAGATTCCAAAATAGAGAACTGCAGTTTTCGTAATAACGATGGTCATGGGATCTATCTTATTTCCTCTCAGGATAACACGGTGAAAACCTGTACGTTCCAAAACAGTTTCTGGGATGGTGTGTTTCTCTATGATTCATCAAACAACACTATGGAAAATTGCTCGTATTACGGTTCGCTTGCAGGGATAAACCTTGGTTTGAGCACAGGAAATATTCTCCGGGGGCAGACCATTGACCAATGCAATGTCGGTATTTCGTTTGATGCATCCGGAAATAATGTTCTGAAGGATAATGAAATGATACAATGCGGTTTACAGGTCACGGGAGACGATCCTGCTGGTTATCGAAATGACGTTGATGCAAGCAACACGGTGAATGGGAATCCCGTGTATTATTATATAAACGAAACCAATAGGACAATCCCCTCTGACGCTGGACAAGTCATCCTCACTAATTGTAACGGTTGCATCGTCTCACAGTGTAACTTGAGTGATGCGAGTGTTGGATTGGAACTTGCCTATTGTTCAATGAACACCATCGAAGACAACATCCTTACTAACAACAGCGTTGTTGCGATTGATTTGGATGGTTCAGATAACAATGAAAACAGTATCAGTGGTAACATCATCCAAGGGAATAACTACGGGATTGATGTCGATTCATCAAACATGAACATTTTCCAAGACAATATATTGGTTGATAATGGGATGGGTTTTTCCTTTGATTCCTGCTGGAAAAATTCGATAATCGATAACACGGTCCAAGACGGCTCCTATGGCATGTCTTTTGATACATCCTCAAATAATATATTAATCAATAATACCATTTGTAATACCAGTGTGTTTGGTCTGTATCTCCTCTCATCTAGTGATAATGTTCTTGATTCAAATGTGATGATTAACTGCAGTCTCATGATGTATGGGAATGAAGATACCGAATACCTCAATTATATTTATTCAAACAACACGGTCAATGGAAAACCAGTGTACTACATTTTCGGTCGAAAACGGATTACCGTACCCGACGATGCAGGTGAAGTTATCCTGATAAGTTCAGACCATTGCACGATCAAAAATCTCAATCTGGATAAAGGGACGATCGGGATACTGCTTGCGTACTCATCACACAACATCATCCAGGGAAACAGCATCACGAACCAAAGCATGATCGCCATCGATCTGGGGTCGGCCGACAACAATAACAATATCATTCAAGGAAACAACATCCAGGGTAATGGCTACGGCATCGACCTGGAATATTCCCAGGGCAACACCATAAAACAAAATAGGATTTTTTCGAATGCGTACGGTATCTTTCTATCCAATACACTCAATGCCGTCATCCGGAGAAATACCATTTCGAGGAATTATTATGGTATATCTGCGACGGAGGCAAACAGGAGTACAATTTACTTCAACAACATCTATCAGAATTACGCCTATGGGCTCTCCGCAGAATCCTGTGCAGTTACTGCCCGATGGAACTGGTGGGGGGCTATCGCTGGCCCAAATGCAAACGGAAATGGAGACCATCTCAGTATCAAAACGGATGGACAGATCACGTATGCCCCATGGCTGCGTCTCCCGGTTCTCTTTACCGGGGCACTCCGCTTTCAGTTCATAAATAAGCTTCAACCTTCTCTGACGGACACCACAGTGAAAACCTCAGGGACAACCTCTTTCGAATCACCTCTCACCGGTTTTTATCAAATGGATTTGTTTGGGTTGAAAAACATCGATAATGAAACAACATGTGTTCCACCAAAAACCGTCATGGAACACTATTTTGACATGTAATTTCCTTGATATTTATTTTTTAAAAAATAACAACCTTTTTTAATTCTCAAACGATACCCTCTCTCAGGGGACTGGGGCCTTTAAAGGTTGAAAGTCCTGAGGGGAAAGTCAGTCATGTCACGAAAAGTTTGTATCATCGGAGGAGCAACCACACCATTTGACTACGGCCCAACTGGTTTTGAAAGCATCGAAGGCGGAGCAGCAGAATGCATCAAGGAGACAATGCAGGATGTCCCAGCGTTCTCACTCCGTGACCTTGACCTTATGATTTACTCCCATTTCTCCGTCCATTTCAGCCATCAACTCGCACCAGAATGGATCATCCATGATCATCTTGGACTCGTCGGTCTACCGCACTACCGAGTAGAGAACGGGGGAAACACCGGAGGCTCCGCACTCTACGCTGCAGCACTTGCTGTCTTGTCTGGTCATCATGATGTCGTCGGGATAGTCGGCTGGGAGACGATGGATTCTGTCTCGCAATCACAAGGCAGCGAGTTCATCGCGATGGCATCAGATATCAGATACGAGCTTTTGGTCGGAGGCATCTACCCTATTTACTATGCTGCGATGGCGAACAAATGGATGAAGGAAAACCATGTCACCGAGGAAGATGTCGCGGCCATCGCTGTCAAAAACAAGAATAATGCGATGGATAATCCTAAGGCGCAATGGTATCGAAATGACCATCGGTACATCACGGTTGATGATGTCATGAACTCCAGGCTCATCGCGTATCCCATTAAGAAATACGATTGCTGTCTGATGAGCAGAGGCGTCGCGTTTCTCCTGGTCTGCAGTGAGGAGTACGCCAAGAAAGTCAACCCAGATCGATACGTCAAGGTTGACGGAATGGGATTGTCCAGCTGCACGATTCGAGCAGGGGATCGATTGAACAATCCTGGTTGGAGCGAACGCTATGGCCCTGGGTACCCAGGGATGACTGAGTTTGCAGCGTGTCGGAACTCTGCTGAACATGCGTATAAAATGGCAGGGATCAAAGACCCTCTGAAGGATATTGATTTTGGTGAGATCCACGATGCGTTCTCCACCTCAGAGGCGCAAATCTACAAAGCATTGGGGCTGGCCAATGAAGACACGATCGCGAAATTCATCCGGGATGAACGAACCGGTATGAATGGTGATATCCCGATGAATCCTGGTGGAGGGTTACTCGGGTATGGTCATCCTGTTGGTGCGACAGGTCTGATGAGCATGGTTGAATCTTATTATCAGCTCGCAGGATTGATTCCCAAGAAACATCTCAGTAAGAAAACCGAGGTTCCAGACGCGGAATGTGGGATTGTCAACAGTCATGCGGGGACCGGGACGAGTATATCGAATTTTATCCTGAGGAGGCATTAGACGATGACGGTGGCTGTTGTGATGAAAAACAAAAAAGAAAAATTCGCTGACACCCCCAATTTCACCGAGAAAAAAGACTACCGACCTTCAGAGGTGAAAGAAACAGGCCTGGTGTTTGTCGGCCATGAGATCTCAGAGGACCGGACCGTAATGAACCAGTTCCTCCATTATGATCAGCTGTACACGATACGACATGGGTGGAACAGCAAGTTCTTCATCGGGTTGCTTGATGGTAAAATCATGGGGACCCGGTGCCCGAAATGTGGTGACTCCTGGGTTCCAGTCCGCACCCATTGTTGGAATTTGGATTGTCATTTACAAAAAACCGAATGGGTGGAGATGCCGCTGACCGCGAAGGTGCACACCTGGACCATTGCGGGATGGAGTGGACGATCATCATTGAAACGTCTCCCGATTATCCTGGTGTACGCGAATATTGGTACCAGTAAAGTCGCCATGGCAAACGAGCTCCATGGGATGAACCCGTGGGACGTGGAGTTTGGCATGCCATTGAAAATAGTGTTTAAACCAAAACAGCAACGCATCGGAACGGTCACTGATTTTCATTTTGAGCCAGCGGATTTCTGGACACCATCACCGATGAATCCTGAAAAGCAGCGGATTAAGGATCTTGTCACGCCAGTCTATGAATGGGTAAAGACCCTCAAATAGCATTAAAAAAAATGATCCTGCTACTCTTTTTTTCTTTTCTCCTTTAATGGAGGTCTATTTTTTCTTTGATAAATTCAACCAGTTCTTCTTTCGTGAATGGTTTTTGTAAGAAATTCTCAATACCGCCTGGGAGTTTTTTCAATGCAGGCCTCATGGAGAAAAGCGCATTGGTCAGTGTACTACCCGGCATCCTGGTGTTCACCAGGATTAAATCAAAGGTTTCTTCGTTCTCCTCTTTCAGCCGCTCAAGTGCCTCCCTGCTATTCCGTGCTGTTACGACCTCAATGTCTTCCTTTTCTAATACGGTTTTGACTTGTTTGAGAAAATCAACTTCCTCATCAACGATCATGATGGTTTTAATACATGCACCAGCAACGGAGAAACCAGATTGCTTATTTAAAAATCTTTTGATACGGTCTGGGGAAAGTTTAAATCAACTCCATCTTTACTCCTTTTTCATATGCTGACCCGGGCGGAAGCTGTACCGCTTCTTAAGAGGAACCTTCGTACGGAAAACCTCATGAAACATTCCTTTGCTGTCGAAGCAATCCTTGAGGATATGGCAAGGAAGCTTGGGGAGGACCCGCAGCTTTGGGGGCTCACCGGATTGTTGCATGACCTGGATTATGATTTTACAAAAAACGACCCGGAGAAGCATTCACTGGTCACCATTAAAGTATTGAATGATCTCTTACCCCCGGAGGCTATTAACGCTATCAAGGCTCATAACTATCAATACACCGCGCAAATCCCTCAGACCTACCTGGATAAATCGTTGATTGCTGCTGATGCGGTGTCCGGTCTGATCATCGCAGCGGCTCTTGTGATGCCGACCAAAAAGCTTGCTGATGTCACTCCGAAGACCTTGCTGGGGAAGTTTAAGGATAAATCCTTCGCAGCAGGATGTAACCGAAAAAGAATTGAACTGTGTGAGGATATGGAACTAGAACTTCAGATGTTTCTTGAGCTGAGTTTGGACTCGCTTAAGAGAATCTCTGATGCATTGGGGCTTTAAAGTATGACACCACCTGGGAATACGTATTCAAAGGCACATCATTCACATTCACCTCAAGACGGCGAGGATGGATACTATCGGTTACCGTTACCGAATCGAAAAAACAATGAGCTGTTTGCGATTGCGGATCAGCTCCTTGGCGGGTCTCGTATTCATGTCGTCTGCGAGGATAAAAAATCTCGGATGGCTCGTATCCCTGGAAAGATGAAACGCAAAGCTCGGGTGCGCGCTGGTGACCTTCTAATTATTAAACCATGGGATATCCAAAATGAGAAAGCAGATATCGTATTTCGTTACAGTAGGACTCAGGCGAGTAGTCTGAGCAGAAGAAAAATGCTGCCAGAGGAAATTAATGTCTTCTGATGAACTTCTTGATGATAAGTGGTTAAAAAAACTCGATCGGCAGTCACAAGTGATATTGGACCGAGTGG
>DATMXJ010000117.1:0-3903 GCA_035561675.1 Thermoplasmatota archaeon | reverse complement strand
GCTCCATTCAAGATATTCTGGATAAGCATAATTACAGACACTAATATAAAGAGGAATACAGGCAACATCATCCATTGCAATCTTGAATCCCTCGCGCATAAGATTCATCCGTGTCTTCTGGTTCATGGTGTAGCTGACCTCCGATGTGATTTCATCAATGGTTCGATTCGAATAATATCCGAAGTTGTAGGATCCTCTCCCGAGTGAATGATTCTCAGATCGTAACAGATAATCGAAAATCTCACCGCCATCTCCCGTTGCCGGGATCCAGCCAAGAAAGTAAATGGAGCAGTTCCCACTATATAGCTTGGTATAATACTCCTCCTCACTAGGAAGGAGATTGAGGCTGGCATTAACTACCTGTGAAAGTTGTCGTACTATCTCTTCGCAAATCTCAACTTGCAACACATAAATTTCTGGGCAGTCTAATGTGATATTGAACCCGTTTTCATACCCAGCTTCCTTGAGAAGCTGTCGGGAAAGGTTCAAATCGTACGGTAAACGTTTTATCTGAGGGTTATATCCAAAAATTAAAGGTGATAAATACTGCGAGGCGGGTTCTGCGGCTAAGCCTAGGATTTTTATGATACTGTTGACATCAATTGCATGGTATAGCGCTTTCCTCACCCGGACGTCTGCTAAAGGATTTTTCATCCCGGGGTAACTACTGCTATTGTTTTCCCTGAAGTCAAATCCGAGGTACATAACAGTTGGATTTGAGATTTTTTTAATCGTAATCCCTGAATTATTCAGTATCTCCTCGACATACATTTCTGGGACATGCTCCATGATATCAATCTGTTTTGTAATGAGTGCGTTTTTCCGGTCTTCGCTTTTTGGGATTATCTTAAAAATGACTTTTTGGATCTCCGGATGACCTAATGTATATTCCTCAAAGCGTACTAAGGTGATATGATCCTCTGGCACGTTCTCCTGAAGTTTATACGCACCAGTTCCGATTGGCCATCTATTTGTTGTTTCCTCCTGATATCTCTGGGATGCCATCGGGATATTTGTCAGTTTGTTTAAAAGGATAGGAAACGGCTGATAGGTTTCGAAATCCACCGTATAGTTATTAACAACCTTGACTTCTTTAACTTCCGTGAGCAGATCCCATAGCACATGACTTTTATTATTCTTTATGAGGTCTATGGTATATTTGACATCATACGCTGTAAAATTGTAGCCGTTATGGAATGTGACATCGTCTCTGAGGAAAAACCGCCATGTGCAATTATCTGGGTTATTCCAGGATTTCGCAAGTTTCGGAAACAGCTTAAAACTGGCGTCAAATTCCACCAAGGGATTGAAGACATTAAAATTAATCCCCAAGGTGCCAGTATCATAGCTATCAATCCATGGAAAAAACCCTTGAGGCTCTTCTGCTATACCAATGGTCAATAACTCGCTTTGTTTTTGGTTTTCTTCCTCGGCATGATTGATACAACCAGAAAATCCAACGCAGAGCAGGAGGATGCAAAGTGCCACAACAAGTATTTGTTTCATGTTCTACCAGACTGATAAATACGCATTAATGCTAAAGATGCTATTCTAAGAGATCTAATCGAGTATCCCTACATATCTCTTACCAGTAAAAGAGAATTAAAAGGTATCCTTAAATTTTTTGTACAAAGACACAATATTTACACGAAAAAATAATTTTTATCCAAATCTCCTGTCGCGTTATAGTAAACGAAGAGAAATGGGTACCCAACTAGGTTTTTTCTTTTTCTTAGCTCAGGATAAAAAGAACGATGAGGAGGGCAAGGAAGCGGGTGAGTGGATCAAGGAAGTGAAGCCGTAAGAGGAAAGGGATTTTTGCCACTGGGGGGTCCTTCCACAGGTATCACTGATGAGTTGGTGAGGCGATAGAAATGAACTGAATTTGATTTGAGTGCCTGTGTCAGAGTATAGAATGATGTGTCAAGTGTCGTCTTGTTCGTTATTTCGAGGTGATGGGTTTCATCGATGAGATACTGTGCAGCAGGTGTGAAAAAAGGAGGAAAGATGGGAAAAAGATTACTGCCCGAGGAACTGTCGCAGCAGGCTATACATGATGGGAAATCGATGGAAAAACTTCAGCAGAAAAGCTGATGCTTCAGTTGGCATGGTGACTTGAAGCGTACCCCACCCGCTTGTCGCATAGTAGATATCTCTGGCTTGTGCCTTGATGATGTACGTTCCCTTTTTTGCAAACATATGGTTTAATGTCAGGTTCTCGTTCGACAGATACGGTCCTACCCAGCTGCTGTTGGTACCATCACCCCAATCGACATAGTAAAAAACCTCGTCATTCTCTGGGTCTACAGCCACAACCGTATAGGAATACGACACCCTGGGTTTTCCTTCGGACTGACCATGGATAGATGGAACCATGGGCGGATTATCCTGCACTGTCGTTAATGTTTTCACACGATACCCGGTAAGACCACTGCTGCTACATTGCACAACAACCCCACCAGAGCCGGTTTCTCTCCCAGACGGCGTATCATCGTTCATCGTCGGAGCTATGATTATCTTCGAATAGTACCCACCAGAATTTGTTGTTGTGCTCCAGCTCCCACCCGAGGAAGGAATCTGTATAGAAACGACACCGTTTTGAACAGGATCACCTGAGCTAGTGGAAATCGCCTGACCAGAGATAACCACCGAGGCACCTGATGCAACGATCGATGGGGAAATCTCCTCTGAAATCGTGATAGGCTGATTCACGAACGAGTATGATTGAAGAACGGCGACCATCTGCAGCGTCATGTTTTCACCGCTTTGATCCACCGTGGTCTTGACCATATTACCGACATCAGTTGAATACCAGCTAAGAGTAGTTTGACGCCCAATCTTAAAACACTCAAATGTACCAGCAGGGACATTGATTTGCTCCTGTTGATTACATTCAACTATCTCATCAACCAATTGGCTTCCCTCAAATGACTGGTCGTACACCCCTACAATACTGAATGAACCTGAGATGGTCGTAAGACTATCAAGCTGCCATTGTTCCCCCATCTGCAAGGGAAAGTCATAGACTTCTAACACAGGGGCAGAGTTCATATAAATATTCAATTCATAGGCAAACGGTATCCACATATAGGTAATCGTCCCTTGTGAATGGAGTTCATTAGTTACTTCGGCAAGGTCAGAAACACGAACCTGCGATGTCCCAGTAACATCTCCGGAAAGCTCCCCTGAAAAACTAGTCATCGTCACATCGCCACTGATGTCGCCTGTGATACTGATCGTATAGACATCATCAGCGATCCCCACCACCGTCTGTCTGAAATTTTGTATTGACCCATCAAATGATCCATTTGGGCTCGAGAAGGAGAGAGGATCAACAGTGTATGTCCATTCATCCCCCGTATACCATGTGGGGATGTCCCCTTCGATTGTTCTCATCGAGGTTTTGCTGTAAGACGACATTGGATGATGGTTCTGAGAAAATGCACCCATCGCTGGAGTAAAACTTATACAAACGAATAAAAAACATATCCCATAGGTCACATAACTTTTCCTGAGATTCCTTTTCATCATTCCATGTTTCATATGATTTCCATCCGTTACATAGTATAAAGAGCAGCGACATTTAAATGTTTTTAATAAGATAAAAATTTATTGATTACTATAGAAAAGTGATTGAAAGAGTGTATGAAGGAAAAAATCTTGTATCAATTGAAACAGGATATCACAAGAAAATATACGATATTTTCATATCATTTTTTCTTCTTTTCGTAACGAGATTCATTTTCACGTCGATGCTTCCATTGTGATTTCCTGATTTAACTTCCTTCTGATTTTTTAAAACCATCATCTCACCTTAAGTTTTTCGCCCTCATTTTATCCTGGAACGCCTGAAAGGGCGTTCTCAGATGTCCATTTTCAAGGCTACTATGAGGCCGTTGAAAG
>DATMXJ010000116.1:0-2159 GCA_035561675.1 Thermoplasmatota archaeon | reverse complement strand
AATAATAAAAGAAAAAGAAGATATGAATGATGTTCTCTGTTTTTTCTAGAGAAATGCCGAAAGGAATGACGACGTTCTTTTCATTCAGTTTCTTATTTATATTCGGATGGATTGGGCGATCGGAGATACCGTCGTTGATCTGGTATTGTACCCGAAAAGAATACAAAATGCTGAAACTTTTATGACATCACCGGGATTTGCAGACAGATTGTATTCATAGGTGTTTATGAAAAAACCAGGTTGCTTACTATAGAAATGTGATTGTTCGAGAACACCATTTTTTTGAACAATAATTCGATAGATATAATGGATAGAACGAACTGGTGTCGCATGAGTTAATGTCACCTTTAATGTACTCGTACCTACATCATATTGAACCTTCAGATATCGAGGTGGGGTTGCATTTCCTAATGGCACCATGGATATAGTTACGAGCAGACCGATAACAAAGATTCCAACAACTTTCATAGATCTCATTTTTGACACCTCCTCACTCCACTATTATTTTCCAAATTTCACCAGTATGAAGCAAAGGACCAATGGTCCGTTGGGTCAGTACGTATATCTCTCCAAGCTCATCCGTACCAATACTAAGGATACGAAGATTCAGCGGTTTATCATCACTAAAACGAAACTCCCTATGATTCCAAACATCAGGTGCGACCTCATCCAGATAATATAATTTCCCTCGTGGTTGGAAATACGTCGCACTCCAATCACCATACACATATTTCCCGACGAGCGATGGATACTGAACGCCTCGATAGACAACCCCGCCGATAACGGTATGACCAACGTAATGACTGTAATCATAGATCGGAGGAGAAAGCATGCTGAGATTGATTCCTAAATATGCGGCTAACGCAGGGTCAAAGAGATGATTTCCCTCCATAATCCTCCATCCATAATTTCCTCCTTTTTCTACGATATCGATTTCTTCCCAGAGGTCCTGACCGACGTCACCTACAAATAACCGCTCTGTTGTCATATCGAACGAAAATCGGAATGGATTGCGGAACCCATACGCAAAGATTTCATCCTGACCATCTACACCAACAAAAGGATTGTCGGCTGGCACACTATAGGGGCTACCGTGGTCAACGTCGATTCGTAATATTTTCCCAAGTGTCGTATTGATATTCTGCCCATTTCCAATAACACCATTTGGATCACCCTCTCCGCCACCATCACCGACCCCGATGTAAAGATAACCGTCAGAGCCAAACGCGAGTTGTCCTCCGCAATGATTGAACTGGGGTTGATCGATACTCATGATGATTCGTTCAGAATTGGGATCAGCCACATTGGGATTCTCTCCGGAAATCTGATATTCCGCGATAATGTTCTGATGATCAAAACCAGACACATTTGTAGGAGCGGTGTAATACACATAGAAGCGACTGTTGTTACGGAAATCAGGATGAAACGTCAACCCTAGCAGACCGCGTTCATCATACACTGGTATGAGCTTTACTATCTTACTTGACAAATCAAGAAACGGTGTAGTTTGGAGAACACCGTTGTCAATAACAAGAATTGTACCGGTTTGCTCAGCAATAAAAAGGCGACCTGAACCATCGTTCGCACTTGTCAGAACAGTCGGTGCTTTCAAACCGCGAGCGATGCGATCAAGACGAATGGCCATTGAATCCTCAGAACCAGGTAAAAGAGTCACTCGGAGTCCAGTCACCTTCGCTCGCACGTTTGCTTCGGTTTTGTTCGCATTCGAAGCATTTGCTGCTGCTATTATCTGTGTTTTACCAAATCCGACCATGAGGCGTATCTTGACAATTGAAACATCACCAGAAAAGATGATAGGGATCGTACCTGATGCCTTTTTACCCATAACGATAAGTCCGCCTGATGAAGAAATGCTCCAGTGAACATTTGTCGCATTCACATTACCTGTATTTCTAATCACCGCACTCACACCAAAAAGTTCAGAGAATTTGTAATCGACATTAAAACCGCTACTGACAAATTCAATACTCAGGGTAGTGTTATCAGATGATACATTTCCTTTGACGAGAACCGAGTGATCTATGACTGTTGTGGCACTTGCAAAAAAAACCAGCATGATACCTAATATGGTTGTGATTTTATGTTTCATAGTATTTTCCCCAAATTTTCAAATCTGTACAATCTGTTATTCCATATAG
>DATMXJ010000115.1:0-3512 GCA_035561675.1 Thermoplasmatota archaeon | reverse complement strand
ATCTTTTTACGACTCAGATAGTTGTCCTTGACAAGACAGCATTTTGTACTGTCACGAACCTCAATCTGACCGCTCTTTTTACTTTACCAGGCCTAGCGGTTCCATCTTCATTTGAATCGAAATACTGTTTTAATAATTTTTATTTCGATAACTATTTTTCATACAATACCTTTGCCATGAACCTTATGAGATGTCGTAATTGTCTTATTAAAAATAATACATATATTAATAACGATCTGGCACTCTCTGTCGATAATTCTCAAAGGAATCGCGTAGAAAATAATTATTTTTATGATAATTATGATGGCATCGTTCTTGGGGGAATGGGTATTTTCATACCAGGCTTATGTTCAGGGAATATCATTGAGAAGAATCTGATCCTTCATTGTAGAAATGGAATAAGAATGTGCATAATTCCATTTGTACCGTTAGGAATGATAATAAAAAACACTATCACAGCCAATGAAATTAGGAACTGTACGGTAGGTTTCCTCGGAGCAGGTGGATCTTATCTTAATGTATTTTATCATAATAATTTTATTGACAATGAAGTAAATGCAGGTGGTAGAGGAATAAACATCTGGTATAATTCGAAACTTGGTGGGGGAAATTATTGGGATGATTACCAAGGGGTAGATGCAGATGGTGATGGTATTGGAGATACACCATATACAACAATCAATTACAGACCATTTGGTATTATCTGGGATAAATACCCGCTAATGGAACCCATTAGATTTCAGGAGTTTAAATAAAATTTTATATTATTATATCTCTAAAATGAAGCCTCTGGAGGAACTGGCAAATAGTGGTCGGATGAATATTCATCACTTTGGATACCTTGAACTTGGATTTCCCCCTCAGGACCTTTTCTCTCATCTTCTGAATGTCATCCTTGGACGCTTTTCTTCCTGATGGATGTTCATAGGGATTTGATATGGTGGTGACAGGACGTTTCTAAAACTAGCAGTTCGTCAAGACTTCTTCGAGATCTTCTTAAACACTCCAAGACCGGACCCACTCCCCCTAATTGAACCTCTGATGGCTCTTAGTTGGTTTTTAGAGGGAGTTAGGTATGCGCAATAACTTCCTCTACCACTTGAAGATTAAATGTAAGCTTCGATTCCAGACACAGCTAGAACACTACTTACGAACCCATAAGAAAGAACGAGAGCATCTCGGACTCATAGAATTACCAGATAGGAGACAATCAACAACTTCTTCAACAATGTCCTGGATGATGAAGTAAAAGAAAGTATTGATTTCATCGTTTCTAAGGCATTATCAATCTCAGAGAAATTCGGAATCATTCTCGATCAAGAACACATCCTAATTGAAGAGCCAAAGAAAGCATCCTCAGACAGGAGTTTCTACCGCAACAAAAGTGCGAAGACCAAAGAGATCGGCTCCTTGTTCAAGAAGAGATTCGGCTCGTTCCTGGATCTGAACGTGAAAAGAATCGGACAATACTCCAAGGATGATCTTCTTGATCTCATCCTTCATCTCTGCAACACCGTGGATTTCGCGGAAAACGGCAGCAAGACCTTTCAACTCCAAAGAACGAATGTCCCAAATGGCGACACCCTCCTCCATCATTTGAAGGGCTACCAGGACATCGACCAGATCAAGCACATGTTCATCGCCATGTTCGAAATGATTTGGGAGACCGCCAAGAAAGCGAACCAGTTACAGAGGATTGTTGACTGTTCCATCGACTACACAAGCCAGCATTTCTACGGAGACAAAGGCGCGCCCATGGTTACAGAAATGAAACCTGATCATGGAACCGCCTATGACTACAAGTTCGCCACTATCACCATCTCCGAACACAACCAGCGATTTACCTTGCTTGCCGTGCCTGTAGGACCATTCGACACCAAGGAAGACATACTCAACACCCTTCTTGACTACGCCCTTCAGCGCGTGAAGATTCGATGCTTATACGTTGATCGTGGCTTCTTCGACTCCAACTGCATCGAACTCTTCAAACGCTATCACCTCAAGTTTCTCATGCCTTGCACCGTAAACGAACGAATCAAAAGAATCCTTGAAGTCGTTCCTTCTCCTACTGTTATCAAGGACTACGAAATGAAGAAAACAACCTTTAACGTGATCGTGATCAGCGACGAGTTCCACATCAAACGCGCCTTCGCCACAAACATCGACTTCAATGAAAACGATGTAGGGCTTGCAGAACGACTGTTCAATCTCTACTCAAAAAGATGGACCATTGAAACAAGCTACCGAGTCAAGAAACACTCATTCAGACCGAAGACGACATCCAAGAATTATTTCATCCGACTCTTCTACTTTCTCTTCTCAGCCTTGATGTATAATCTCTGGCTGCTTGCAGACATCCTCATCTGCCTCGCCATGCTAGACTTCTACAACGGTAAGCACATCATCACATCAAATACTATAGAGCAAAATGAAAACGGCCTCAACCTCGCTGGAACCCCTTTTACGACAGTCAGTCAAAACAATTTCCTAAACAATGAGAATGATGCAAATTTCACCGCCTTAATAACAAAAATAATCGGTGTTTTCACCTGCATTGGCACAAGGTTTCAGGGAAATTATTGGGGCGAAGCACGATTGTTACCAAAAATTATACCCGGAACTATTGATTTTACAAGAGATGGACAGAACTTCACCCGTTTCAATCTACTTAAAATAGACTGGCATCCTGCTCAAGAACCCTATGATATTGGAGTATAAAAACCAGATGAAAGATTCTAATCTCATTGAATAGCTTTTTCAGACTAGGAAGTTGGAAGGCAAAAATCCATGACACGATACTGCGCCATCTGCGGCTCAGAGCTCCCTGATGATCATCAGACTGACATCTGTTATGACTGTCAAAGTATCATGAGCAATGACAATTTTTTCAAGGAATAATGTTATTATAGGAGATATTACTTATAAATAGAGAAAGGGGCGGAATGATTTGGAAAACCATCCTCAATTAAGCAAAGCCATGGCGTTGAGCATCATTCTTGTATTCGCTGGGTTAACAATCAGCCCTGCACTCCACGCGTCCTCCTTAGAGAACATTCCGATTTATGACCAGGTTGACCTCATTATCAATGATGACGGCTGCGGAGATCCAACCGATAACGAAGTGGACGTCCCGTCCTACACTCCTGACTCAGGGATCACGCCAACGATCACCATCAATTTCACAATCCTAGGAACAAATAGTTCAGAGGTCACGGCGTATTATGGTGATGACCCGTGGGAGGACTGGAGTAACATCATTGTAACAGGAGATATCCTCTTTCCTGTGAATGAGACGACACTCTACCATATCGGATCGAAAGGGGATTGGATATGCAAAGTCACACCGACGAAACCAGGGGGGATCATCGATCTCTTTATCCTTTGGGATGGGGAAGGTGCTGACGAGGAGATCATCCAAATCGTCAATGGATTGGTTGTTCATCCTGCGGTGGATTCTTTTATCTGGGGTGCGGATTGTAACCTGACAGTCACAATAATAGATATGGATGGGG
>DATMXJ010000114.1:0-3109 GCA_035561675.1 Thermoplasmatota archaeon | reverse complement strand
GGTTTAGTCGTGACCAACGTCACACTATCGAGCTTCTCGATACTTGCAGCCAACACACCATCGATCCCACAGACCGCACCAGAGGGAAGATATATTTTCCGATGTTGTTTTTTCGCGGTGTTCTCTAGCTTTTTACGTAATGTATCATTAAAGAGACTACCGATACTCATGATAATAACATCTTTACCTGCCTCGAGAATCATCGCTGCATATTGGGTGACAGCTTGCTGGGAAGCTGCTTCAAAGACAACATCGACATCCTTTAAAAAATCCTCGACTGGTTGAATCGATGCTTTTTTCATCATTGAACAGAGTTTCTTTGCTGCAACAGGGTTGATATCATGCAGATAGATTTTCTCGATATCTTCCATCGCATCTGCTGCTATTCCGACATCGGTCCCAATAGCGCCACATCCAATTATGCCAAGCCTCATGTATGGATTCTCCCAAAACCTTTAAACAGGAATTACCTATAAAAAATATTGTTATGGATGACATTGACCGTTTCCTACGTGAAGATATAGGAAAAAAAGGAGATATCACCTCAGATGCGTTGTTTACCAAAGAAACAGCACGAGCAGTCATCATCGCAAAAGAGGAATGTGTGGTAGCAGGCTTGCTGGAGGCACAACAGGTGTTCAAGAGAGTAGGAGCATCAGCCCGATTGCTCTTCAAAGATGGTTCTGTCGTTCGGAAAGGAAATTCGGTCATGGAGGTACGAGGATTGACTCGTTCTATTTTAAAGGGCGAACGACTTGCGTTGAACATCATCGGAAGGATGAGTGGGATTGCCACCGAGACAAAAAAAATTGTCCAGCGGTGTAAAAAGATAAACTCAAAGGTGACGATCGCTGCGACACGAAAGACAACCCCTGGCTTCCGCATGTTTGAAAAAAAAGCAATCATCATCGGTGGGGGAGAACCGCATCGTTATGGGCTTTATGACGCGGTGCTTATCAAAGATAATCATCTCAAGATGATTAGTCCGATTGAGGAGGCTGTTGTAAAAATAAAAAGAAAACTCCCGGGCACTCCCATTGAAATCGAGGTGGAAAATGAAACAGATGCGCTCACAGCGGCAAGGTTGAACGTCGAGATAATCATGCTTGACAATTTTAAACCAAAAACCGGAAAAAATGTTGCTCGAAGGATCCGGCGGATCAACCCGGGCATACTTATTGAAGTGTCTGGTGGCATTAATTCAGATAACATCGAGTCGTACGCCTCATTTGCCGATCGAATATCCCTTGGGTACTTGACCCATTCGGTGAAAAATAAAGATTTTTCCTTGGAAATATTTAAGAATTGAAATTAGTTTACAATATTGGGAAAAAAATAATTCTCTACAAAGATGGGGTTTTATTGTGAGGATGGTGAGTTGATAAATGAAGAAGATTATTGAAGATGTAGTTGCAGCTGAGAATATAAAAGAGAACGTGGAAGAACAGATAAATCAGGAGGAAAAGAAGAGCGTTGGGATGCGAGCGACGAAACGCGATCCGACCTTAAAGGTCGCAGGTGTGAAGGATGAGGATTTAGAAAATGTGCTGAAAAGTCTGACGACGACGATTAAGGTCGTTGGCTGCGGTGGAGCAGGGACGAACACCATCACACGCTGTTTTGGAGAAGGAATCAACGGTGCTGAACTCATCTCAATTAATACCGATGCACAACATCTCCTGTTAGCTCAGGCTCCCTATAAGATCCTTATCGGGAGACATCTCACCCGTGGTCTCGGAGCAGGCTCTCTTCCGCAAGTAGGGGAGGAAGCCGCGAAAGAAAGCGAACAAGACATCCGAGATGCCATCAGTCCATCAGATATGGTTTTTGTTACTTGTGGCCTTGGTGGAGGAACAGGGACCGGATGTGCCCCTGTCGTCGCACAGATCGCCAGAGAGGCCGGTGCACTGACCATCGGTGTCGTCACCCTTCCATTCGGCGTCGAAGGGCAAGTCAGGATGGATAACGCCGAAGCAGGCTTGAAACGACTCCGCGAGGTATGCGACACCGTTATCGTCATACCGAATGATAAATTACTCGATATCGTCCCAAACCTGGCGTTGAACGCTGCATTTAAAGTCGCTGACGAAGTACTCATGCGGTCCATTAAAGGAATCACTGAGATGATCACAATGCCTGGTCTGGTGAACCTTGATTTCGCTGACCTGAAAACGGTGATGAAACGTGGTGGTGTCGCATTAATTGGCCTGGGGGAAGCTGAAGGAGATAACAAGGCTGTTGATGCGATCACAGAAGCGCTAAACTCACCCTTATTGGAGGTTGATATCACTGCAGCAACCGGTGCGTTGGTCAACGTTACCGGTGGGAACGACATGACGCTGCGTGAAGCAGAAAAAGTCGTCGAAGAAATCTATTCAAAGATCGACAAGAACGCTCGGATTATATGGGGTACGACGATCGATCCGACCATGAAGAAATCAATACGGGCGATGTTAGTGATAACAGGTGTGAAGTCAAAACAAATCATGGGTCCGACACAACGGTTACGGGAAGAACAGGAGTTTGGTATTGATTTTGTCTCTTAAAAAAACGCCAAATTCTTTATATACACCTTACTATTTGACCCTTACGTATCACAGGTGTCAAGAGTGAACGAAGAACGCAAAGGTTTCCTGGAAAAAGCATGGGTTTTACAACACAAGATTGATGAGCGGCAGCAACGCATTGGGAAGGGTAAGTACGGCCGAGTCTTGAAAATGGCTCGGAAACCCACCAGCGAAGAGTATGAAAAAACCGCGAAAATCACAGGGTTAGGGATTTTACTCATCGGGGCATTGGGTTTTGTTATCTACATCATACGGGAACTTGTTGCACCCTGGATACTTAAGGCACTTGGCTATTAAGAGGGTTGGTCGCATCTATGGAAAATACTAGTTCTGAGCACACTGACACCGAGATTTCTAGCATATTTACTATTAAAACACAGGTGGGGAAAGAGCAGAATACCGCTGATTTAATTAACAGCAGAGCAAAAAAAGGTAAATTTAACATTCCCTCGATTCTTGTTACCCCAGACTTACGGGGGTATATTTTCGTTGAAGCCTTTGACGAAGAACTCATAAAGAACATGATTAAGACTATATCGTAT
>DATMXJ010000113.1:0-2192 GCA_035561675.1 Thermoplasmatota archaeon | reverse complement strand
TGATAGAATTTCGTCTCCCCTTCATCCAGGTTACACAACGATTGCAGATTAAAATAACTTTCTATGATGATATTGTCATCATTTTTTGTACGATATTATTTGTTATAATGGGAAGAGATATGAATGCAGTTTTCTCCCTCTGACTCCATATAATTTTAAAAAAAAAAGAAAGAGGATGAAATACCCGTTCTTACTAGGAATATCCACCGAACTGTAGACTTGGGTCGCCGAGGAGAGCCCAATTGGTTATTACAAATGCTTCTGTTTGCTGAATTTCTTCTTCAGCAAGGAATTTCTGAATCGCGTGGTTATGAGCCTGCGCAACATGTGTTGAACCATGACCGATTTCATAGAAGAAGTTCGATTCAAGCTCTCCACTGAGGCTCACTGCATACCCGACATATCCAATTCCATATCCGGTACTACCTGCTGAAGCGATCGCACCACCTCGGTTTTTCAAGACAAGACCAGCACAGAAACAGACAGGTACTGGCATCCCATAGCAGAAATACCTGGTTTTTGTGCGGTTTGTATCGAGCATGGCAGGGATTAATGATACATTGTACATCGCGTTGTGGCACCCGCCCACAATAACAACGGGGAGCTTGTCACGATTGCGAACAAATGGATAGCTGTATATGCTGAAACCGCCTGTCCAATCCTCAGGGTATTCCCCATCAAACCATATCGTATTCCATGAGAATGGGTTCCCATGTCCTTCGAAATCGACAAACCCTGCGCCTTCATTGATTGATTTGAGGATATCCTCCGATATAGGGGTTCGTCCGCCCGTGTCACGGTTTGTGCTGTAACATGTGGTGAGTCGTAACTCAGGGATCGCGATCTTTGTATAATTATATGCCAGGTCGCAGAGATACTCCCCATCAGGTTTCCCAAGATAATACTCTCCTGTTTTCCCGCCGACTCCAACAAAATTGTTGTACCATGGTTTGGTATCAGGGCTTGTGCCTTCATAGGTCAGAATCTTCCTCACGACGGCTTTGACTTCGCGGTCAGTCACACAGGGTAATCGAGAAACATAGACCTCTGGATAGAGGTCGAACGTATCTTTCAAAGAACCAGGTTTGTTCCAGGCGGCATAGACACCATCTTCGTTTGAATCCCAACTGTCAAAACCACCGGTTCCGTTATACAAACAACCGTAATAGAGATCGGAGAGGCATCCTTCATCGTCCTCATGGGGCATGTTGACGTACCGGACTGGAACCCACCAACCTGTCCAGCCTGCGGAGCTGGTGTCCTTATCCTTTGCAAAAATATGAGACTTCAATCCACCGACTAACAACACATAGGTGATATTGGAAGTATCATACTCGTTTTTAATGAAGTATTTGATCTGTTCGGGAGCATCATATCCATCATATTCGTCAAGGATGGATTCGACAGATTTGAACTTCGTGATGACCCCCTTGCTGTTTTTAAAATCAATGAGTGATTGCAGACTTGAGCTGAACTTCTCAGGAGCGATAATGATCATATCATACTCCTCGGTTGAAGACGTTAGAGGAGTTTGTGGTTCGTTATATGAAATCGTGACATCGAAACCGCCTGTAATTGAGATCTCATTGGTCATGGGTGAGTATCGGACCGGGTAACAGATCACCTTGACAAAGGTCACCTGCTGGTCATTCTCATTGCGTCCAGCGCCAAGATCATATCGATACCAGGAGCTGGGATAAAACTCAGAACTCCCATAAACCACAGGATCCTTCACATATGCAGTCTGTTCACTCAAGGATGATGATGAAGCGATACGAGCAGGAATGACGTCTTGGTTGAGATGCAACGAACCTAGATTCTTTACCGCGCACGTCACCTGAACATCGGTGGCTCCAAAAGGAATCTGATAGGTCCTAACATAGATAGGCAACACTGGTTTATTTGGTTCTAACAATTGAGTTGTCGCACCCTCAATTTGAATTTCAACGAATCCGTCTTTCTCTGATAGCATAGGTTGGGACGAAAAGAGAACTGATGTCGATTCATGTGTTTCAGTTGTTATTTTTTTTATTGAAGAGTCTGTAGATGACGCAGAAATGCTTCCTACTGGAAAAACTAATGCGAACACCAGCCCGATAACCAATATACCAACTATCTTTTTTCCCATAGCATTGCCTCAATAATTATTATATATAAGACACTACAAAAGACTTGTTTCCTCTTTATTGTAC
>DATMXJ010000112.1:0-5428 GCA_035561675.1 Thermoplasmatota archaeon | reverse complement strand
GGATAACATTGGAGTAACAATCCATATCCTCGGTGAGTGCTTTTGCGACGTCTTGAACATATTTCAGGCTCATGTTCGGACCGCCAGTGATATGAACAAGTGCACTATGGGCGCCATGGTAATCAACGTTGAGCAGCGGATGATTTAATGCCTCTTTTACAATCGTATCTACTCCAGCATCCTCATCAGCTTCGCCCCAGAGCATGACAGACAGACCGCCGGAATCCATGACCGCTTTCATATCAGCAAAGTCAAGGTTTATCAACGAAGGCACTGAAATGGTTTCAGAAATTCCCTTCACGGTTTCTGCTACCAATTGATCCATGACTGAAAACGCTTGGTTGATCGGCAGGTTTGGTACAAATTCAAGCAATCGGTTATTGTCAAGAACCACCGTGCTGTCCGCGGTGACTCGCAGTTTGTCGAGGCCTTCATCCGCCTTCACTAATCGTGCCCGCTCCACATTGAACGGAGTGGATACCATGCAGGTGACGATTGCCCCGAGTTTCTTTGCAATCTCTGCGACGACAGGGGCTGAACCGGTCCCGGTACCACCACCCATTCCCGCGCAGACAAAGACAAGGTCGGCACCCTGCAACATTTCTTCAAGCTCCCTGCTTGATTCTCGTGCAGCGCGTTCTCCTTGCTCTGGGAATCCTCCTGCACCAAGTCCTTTGGTCAGGCTCTTCCCGATGAGTAGTTTTTTATCGGCATCGACAAGATCAAGAGCTATTTTATCGGTGTTGATAGCAATGGTTTCTGCTCCTTTTACACCTAATTTGTGAAGTCTGGTTATGGTGTTTCCTCCAGCTCCACCGCATCCAACAATTACAATCCGAGCATTACCAAAGAGTCCGTCATCAACCTTCTGCTTGCTTTCCTCAGTTACTTTATTTTCTATAGCAGTCTCAACAAAGGACTGCATTTTATTTTCGGCCATTTCTTCGTCCTCCTATTCTGGTAGTTGGGAAGGCCGTCTGAAAAAGACGGCCTTCACTAAAGGGGTGCATCCCATCCCCTGTTTTTACCTTGATTTTTATTTTTTCATGTAAGGTTCTATAGCAGCGGCCGCAGCTTCCAATTCTTGAATTTTTTTGAATTTGTCGGCTTTTGCAAGAATACGGGTTGTGTGATTATCTATATATTCCTTTACCGCATGTCGTAATACCTCAGATCGTGTTGAAAATTCTCCCAGTCGAATTAAAAGGTCGATTTGTCTGAGATCTATTTGAGGTAATCGGATTGTGATGCGGTCGTTTTCCATAGTTCTCCTCACATTTTTCGTGTTTGTCATTTTGATGTCATTGTTGTGTCAGACGTGCGTGTTGCGAGCGTCAAACAAATGCTGAACGACATCATTTGTCAGACAAACATAGAACGAAAACGTACTTGTGTTTAAATAAGTTTCTATATTTCAGGCCCAATACGACAGACCTAGCAATGTATTTTATTTATGAAAAAATGTCTGTTTTATATCTGGAAATCCGCAAAAAAATTGATCCGATGCATAGAGGTATGCAGGTACTAATGCACATACTGACACAGGTGATAAATTTATAATTTTTAATTTTTTATAAAAAGCAGCGGTTCTCATTGCATGACACGACCGAAAGCAACCGTACCAGAAATTTTTTCTATCTTTACCTTCACGGTAGCTCCCTTGACCGCGCCAGGGATGTAGACGACGTATTTATCAAAAAACGCCACACCATCACCCCGCTTGCCAATATCCTTTATCGTCAGCTCGTAAATCTCTCCTTCCTTGAATACCTCGCTTGGCACGACGGTTTTTCTCTTTTTCATAGAGCCAATCGAACGGAACGCTCCACATGCATCGCAACGAATTAACAGCGTCCGATCTTTTTTTAATAAATGGGTATCAGGGCTATTGCATTCAGAACAAATCACATAGGTTTCGACATATTCATCAAGTCGATCCTGAATCGTCCTAATCGGGATTTTCCCCTGGAAAATGACTCGACCACTAGAGATGTCACCAGCGGTACCAACACTCCCAAGCAAGAATTTCAAGAAATGATCTGCATCACGATTCAACACGTCAATGATTTTGTCAAAGTTCTTTAAAACAGTAGTGTTCCCTTCATAGAACACATCGACTTTCGGCACCTTAAAACGATCGTCATTAACACGCTCTTTGACTGTTGCGCTATGCACTCGTTTCAGTAATTCATTATAGTTCATCTTATTCATATTGTAAGATGGCGAAATACAAGGACAAATAAAAATCTTCCGTAAAAGAAAAAGAAATGAAGAAAATAGAGAAAAAAACAATGTCAATATTCTGAACGAATAGGTCGGACAAGAGTTCCCATTACAAAAAAACCATCTTTCATAGCTTGTTCCGCGAGGTCAACTTGCGTTGTAAATATCTTTTTATTTTCTTTTGTCCAATACCATATGAATTCGGACATGAATAACTCTCCCCCAACCAATCTGGTTGTAAGCGGAGAAATCAACTAAGGTTTATATAATTTTGTAAAAAAAACAGTACAAATTATACAGATACTACCTTCGAGAGGTACACCCCATCATCGGAAAAACCTAATCTTCGATAGTAAGGTTTAACACCGACTCCACTGAGCACATATAATCGTTTTTTTCCAAACTGTTCAGAACAAATACTATCGGCTTCAGTGAGAAGTTTTTTTCCAAAACCACGATGTTGATACGCCTCAGAGGTCCTCTGCCCAAGCGATGCTTCACGCCCAAGGACCTTCAGCTCCCGGATGATCATACACGGTTCTGCTTGAAGCTCGGAACGATGCGGATTGGCGACATCCCGTAAACGTATGTAGCCTACAATAACATCCTGCGTGCTATCCTCCAGTGAAATAAAAAATTCATCTCCGTCGCTTGCCCGGTATCGACGATGCACGCATCGAAGGGAACGATCGGTCACCTTCTTTGTTTTCTCGCTGGAGACATGTCCAATTTCTCGACACCGAATACATCGACAGGATGTGTGATGCTTCTGCATTTCTGCCTCGACATATTGCCGGAGATTGCTTTTCGTAATTCCCGTGCAAATCTCCTGAGCAGGGATGTCTCGTTGTATCCGCTGTATCCGGATCCATTCAGGAACATCCTTTTTTATCGTTGCGATGAGATGTGAGGCTTGCTCTGTCGTGAGCGGGTCATAGTTACCTTCTTTCCAAAGAGTATACAGTGATGTTCCTTTGATGACAAGTGTCGGATAAATCTTAATCATGTCTGGTTTGAACCGTTCATCGGTAAAAAGTGTGTGAAAGGTCTCCAGATCTTTTTTTTCAGTACTACCGGGGAGTCCAGGCATCATATGATAACAGATCTTCAGACCCGCATCTTTTGCAATGCGTGTTGCCGCAATGGAATCAGAAACCGTATGTCCCCGCTTGATCTGGGATAAGACCCTATCATCGATGGTTTGTACCCCTAACTCGACTCGTGTGGCTCCGAGATCCAAAGCGGAATCGACCTGTTGTAATCGAAACCAGTCAGGCCGTGTCTCAACCGTCAACCCTATGCAGCGTGATGGTGCCGTCTCGTTCTTCTTTTTCGCATGGTCTAATGAATGCGATCGTTGAGTATTCAGGGCGTCGTAGCATCGTTTCACAAACCATTGTTGATACTCTGGGATGCGAGCAGTAAACGTGCCGCCCATGATAATCAGGTCAACTTTATCGGTCACATGTCCGATTGCATGGAGTTGTTCGACGCGACTACGTACCTGCAGATAGGGATCGAAATTATTGCAGCTGGCACGCATGGCCGCCGGTTCGTACCCGGTATAACTTTGCGGCGTGTTACGCTCTGGACCACCAGGGCAAGGAACACATCGGCCATGAG
This sequence comes from Thermoplasmatota archaeon, assembly GCA_035561675.1. Classification (GTDB taxonomy): domain Archaea; phylum Thermoplasmatota; class E2; order DHVEG-1; family DHVEG-1; genus SM1-50. Next base: position 1,582 of record DATMXJ010000112.1, on the reverse strand, counting down.
GACACACTTCAGGGGATGTCATGGCGGCAATCACAGCAACACCGGATAAAGTACGGCTCGATTTCTTCCGAAGTAACGAATGTGCCACCCCGTTTTCTAGTTGATCGGCTGGAAGATTTGCGAGAATTTCACTGTCGCGCGGTATGGTCCGAAGATTGTATTTTTTACACAATTGAATTTTGGCCTTATGCAGTTCGTCTTTTGACTGAATTTTTTTTGAAAGAATCAGTTCGATGATATCCTGGTGAAACGGCATGTGTTGGCCGTATATTACCTTCAGCTAAAAAACCTTCGTCCTAATTTAAAAAAAAAAGAATATAGGTTGAACGTCTGTGTTTAAGATGATCGGCTGTTTTCGCTTTTATTTGTGACTGTTAATCAAATTCAAAAACACCGAGAATCTCAAAGGTAGGAAGGTATTGGAGTACAATAATTCCGGTACAGTTCGTTATCATTTCACCAGCGGTCACATTCCCCGTGGGGAATGGATCGCAACTGCCAGCTCCTATCTCGGAGAGATCACTCCAGAGGACATCAGCAGAAGCGTAGGTGACAGTCAAGGTATCATTCCCTAGGTCCTGTTGAAAATCAATAACCGGTGTCTGAGGGGGTTGCTGGGTCGGATCAATAAACCCAAGGAGAATCCCTACTTTCACCCATCGAAGCAGTCGAATACCCCAGGTCATCGTACGCATCAGAGTGAATTTTGACTGGAAAAATACGAACAAGAGAGCACTGAGGTAGACTCGGAAGACACGATAATTCAATATCTTCCAAAAGATTTTTTCGAGCAATGTTTGATTGCTATCGTTTTGTCGTGGCCCTTGACTCTTTTCAGCTAATACATTTCTTTGAAGGTTGGTGTCTATTGATGTAGTTGGTGTATTTTCGATTTTCTCAACAGTCCTTTGAAATTCCACAGAAAGTTGTGGATAATCGGTAGCAAGAATCTGGATAAAATCAACCAGTTCTTCGGCATCCATATTTTTCAGCTGCTCATATGAGATTGGTCCTCTTGCTGATTCTTGTTTCATTGATTGAATCTGAATTGCGTTTGTCGCTGGAACAAGAGCGATTAAAAAAACAGCTAAAATACTCCCTAAAATTATCCGTCTCTTCATCTATTATCACCGAATTATAATATATACATACATCATATAAATATTACTACTGTTCCTTATGAATCCCAAAATCCACGGGTTTTCGCGTACTGCAGCTCTGCTTGCAGGACATCCCGTAAAAATTTTACTTCCAGCTCCTCAGATTTTGCCAGTTCAAGCTTGTTGTACCGACCCAGGATACGAGCCGCTGTATCAGGGCCGATCCCACGCCCAACCAACGCAAGAACAGCAAATTTCCCATAACTTAACACAAGACTCGCGTTTTTATGTAAACGTCTGACTTCTTTGTTTTCTTCCGCAGTCCGATGTTTCTTTGAAATTAATGGCAGAAACTTCTTATTATACCGTCGAACTACTGCGATTTTAATCGCGCCACACCGGGAACACGTTGGTTGTAAAGAAATCCGACCTGCAACCGTGTTCCACGAACGATGACAATTGGTACACACCATGGTGACATC
>DATMXJ010000111.1:0-5176 GCA_035561675.1 Thermoplasmatota archaeon | reverse complement strand
ATATTAAATCACTGTATATAAAGATTCTCAATGTACGATGAAACACTAATTTTTCTATTCCCTAAAAAAAGATGATAGAGATGAGGTTTCATCGTATCTGGCTTGTTTTATAAAATCAAGGGTATGGGCCCGGGCGGATTTGAACCGCCGACCAACTGGTTATGAGCCAGTCGCTCCACCGGTCTAAGCTACGAGCCCAGGGAATATCAAGCCCCTATCGGTCTTCTACTACTTAAAATTTAGAGATACATCAAAAGAGGAAGGTTCTTTAATGACGAGAAATATCAGTGTTTGTCATGAGGGAGCTAGTGACATTAGCCAAATATCCATTCTTACACGATACACGACAGTTCATCAAAGACAACGGACCCTCGATTAACGAATTACTTCATGATCCCCCGTACGAGCGAGCACGGATCATCAGCGTCGAACGATTGGACAATGCCTTGAAAAACCGTGACGTGGGTAGACGAAGTCTTGCCAATGAATCAGACTGCATCATGGAAATCTTATCCTACCCATTAGCACGCATGGTCGCAGTCTGTATCGGTGATTCCTTTTTCAAAAAACGATACGCTCTTGGAGAAGCATCCCATGCGTATAAATATCTCCTCAACGAGTCAACCCCCTTTCTTCTCACCGTCGCAAAGGAACTCGAAGTAACCGTTCAACCCATTCCAGAGACAAACATCATAAAAATCTTTTTCAAAGATTATCTCCGAAATGCACCAACAAGGTACAAGGAATGGAAAATGGTCAACCGTGGGATCAATAGAGGATACCTCGCCATAACCCAAAAAGACCTTGCACGAATCCTTTTAGAAGCGCTTCGAGAACGAATCAACAAAGAACTCATCAGCCGAGAATGTGACAAAAGCGTCTTCGACGTCTTTTCTTCAGATATCCAGCGGTTTCAGAACATGCTCGCTCTCCAGAAGAAAAAAATTGAGGCAACACCAGTAGGCAAGGTCAGCATCGAGAAACTCCCACCCTGTATGAAAGATATCTTATCAGCGATCCAATCTGGTGAAAACGTGCCACATATGGGAAGGTTTTCCCTCGTCGCATTCTTAAGTTCATTGAAACTCAGTACCAATGATATCTTGAAGCTCTTCAGCACCGCCCCGGACTACCAGGAAGATAAAACCAGATATCAAGTCGAGCACATCACGGGTGCATCGTCATCGACGGAGTATAAATGCCCCGGATGCGAGAAGATGCGTACCTACGGGATATGCCCGGTCGATAAAATGGACGAACTCTGCAAAAAAATACATCACCCACTCAGTTACTATAGCAACAAATGGAAACAGGAGAAACAGAAACCATGAAACAGTTCGTGACATTTGAAGGCATCGACGGCTCAGGAAAATCCACCATATCAAAGTTAGTCTCGGAGAAATTACGAGCAGCAGGGTACGACACCATCTGGACCTTTGAACCGACCGATTCAACCGTGGGAAAATATGTCCAAGAATGCATCCGATCGAAGACGGATCCCTATATCACATCATTTACGTTTATCGCAGATCGCATCCTCCACTGCAAACAAATCCAACAATGGTTAGATGAAGGAAAAATCGTCGTATGCGACCGGTACGCCGAGTCGACCTATGCCTATCAAGCAGCTCAATTGGAGTCTGAATTGAAAAACCCCTTAAAATGGCTCCAGGAGCTTTCAAAAGATAGAATCCTTCTACCGGATCGAACATACCTGTTTGTGATCGATCCGAAAATATCCCTCGCACGCATCCAGCATCGGACAGAATTAATCCCTTTTGAACGACTTGCATTTTTAGAAAAAGTCCATAGGAATTATCTCAAGGTTTCAAAAGGAAAACGGTTTCTCCATCTGGATGCGACACAACCGATTGATACATTAGTCCAACTCTGTTGCAATGATATACTTCGAGGAATCGATAAAAAATGAAAAGAATCAAAGGATAACAGTCACTCTATTATCCTGAAAAACTCCCTCACTATTCTTCTTCTTCGTCCTCAATATCTTCTTCATCTGCTGCACAGGCAGCTTGTGGATTTGACGCAAGAAACCGTGCCCGTTGACCAACAATAAAAAGCTTTGCGATAAAAGTGATTTCGTTTGCCTCTTCTTTGCTTGATACTTGTCCGACGATTAACATAATCCTCAAACATAGTGTCGTCTTCTTCTTTTAAAGGGTTTGTTGTACAAGTGATACCAGGTATCAGTACTATTAATGATAAAAAAAAGAATACCGCTACATCCAGGCATCCAGTCCTTTCTGTTCTGTCGAAGCAATATCAGATAATCCGAATGCACCCTGCACGTAGTTCTCGATCATCTTCTTATACCAGTCAAGATCGATTTCTTTTCGGTCCTTCACAAGGTCAATCGGATACATGTAATCTATAGGTTTCACCCCGCTTTTCGAAGGTTTTGCGATACCGGGCAGCGGTTTTTTTGTTATCACAAACTTCATCTTCACTCTGCTCCGAATCCGATGACCAAGTAGTTTCTCAAGCGCCTCAGATCGCTTTCCAAAAGTCGATGAAGAACCATCCTGGTTCAACTTATACCGTTTCTCCGGTTGAACTGATTGAACAATGGTCAAATCATTCAAATCAACACTCGCAAGATCCAGTTTCGAGACGATTTCTCTGGTGATGTTCTTGATACTTTCCTTGACCGATGCACGCGCATCCTCCTCTTTTTCCCACGACGGGTTCTCCTGAAGCACCCTCATCATGATTTCTGCTAACACCTTCCGTGCGATGTTCGCTTTATCTGACCCTTTGAAGTTATTTCCTTTCGTCGTCATCTCGATTTTTCCGTTCTTCTCATCAAAAATAAGATAGTTTTTATGCTTGACAAAAATCATGCAATCATGGTGCTCTGCTTCTAACTCAAAATCAGGGTATTTCAACTCTTTCTGCCATTTTTCGTTGCATTGTTTAATCGCTGCATATGCGACTGTAGGTTTGGTAATCCATTTCCCGTCTTCAGGGGAAAGAGGAACACCTAATGCTTTGGAAAACCCAGGGAGGTTCCCCATCGAGCGGGAACAACCCATGTAAATTCCATCGGTATCACCATAGACGACACGGATATCCTGTTTGTGAAGCTGATCCATCGTATCAGCAAGGATCATCTGCCCTTTTGTGGTAATCGCAGCAGCGCCCCAGAGGTTGAACTGCCTCCCGGTCACAGTAGGAGCCGCCAAGATCCCATGAGTCCCAGCGTTCCGGGCGCCTTTCATGCTTTGATACATCATCTTCAGACTCTCCAGCTCTGATGTGTGTGCCTTGGTTTTTGCTTCTTTTAATTCTTTTTTTATCTTCGCAATAGTACTCATAATACCGGTCATCGCACAGTTGACGACCCCCGGGTTCGTATCGATACAGACACCAATCATATACCCTTTATCTGCATAGGAGTCCTCCTTGGTGATTTCTCGCCAGTTCACATCCCTGTTTTTCAAGAACCCTTCAGGAAGTTTCTTGAGCCATACCCAGGCATCCGGTTTTTCGTTTCTGGTCGCAATTCGAACTGTATCTGCACCAATGTTCATCGCCTTAAGGATCGTTGGATACATCGCACCGACATCAGCGACAACTACATGATACCAGGGGACGAAATGAGAATGTGCTTCTTTGTCTGGTTTAATGGTCATCCCACCGGGCATATGGTAATTGACGACCTCCTCGTCATCATCAGCGCTCACCTGTTCTTTGTAGATCACCTGCGGGTACTGCACCCAGTCAGGCATCTCCTCACCGTATTTCAGCACCCGGACAAGATCCTTTGATAACTGCTCTCGTCGTTGCTTAGCGAGCCGGATGATTTTTTCTTTTGTGGCCTGACTCCCAAAATCTCTGGCTAACATTTGTGAGATCGATTTCACCCGACAGATGGGTGGGACTATTTTTTTCTGTACAGCCCCGCGGATCAGTGCCATATGATCCCACATGTTCACCGCACCGGATGAAAGCAACATATCAAACGGCATACAGGTGGTAAATGACAACGGTAAGGCTTGTTGGAGAAAATGTAACGAAACCCCGATCTGCTCTTGGACGTCCTGCTTGTTATATTCCATTGTCCTGTCATCAAGTTTGATTTGAGAGGGGGCTAAATACACCCGATTCTCGACAATAATATTCAGAAATGGTGCTAATGATTTTAACCGGTAGTCATCCAGCCATGGGTAAAACTTCCGTGCAGCAAGATAGGTATCAAAACTACAAGGATACATCTGCACTATATCAGCTCCCATGATACCAAAATGGAATGATTTATCCTCCCGGCAATACAAGGAACTGAAATTCTGAAATGTTTTTTTCTCATCAATCGAAAGCTGTTCTTGTTTATTTTTTAAAACCCAATTTATCCGATCGTGGACATGGACGTTATCAAAACCAAGGATGTTATGACCTGAGATGATATCAGCGTCTTTTGCACGTTTGCAGAAAATCAGAAGATTCGCTATCTCCTCGTCGACAGAACGAGAGAGATGTTGCAGAACCTCCACATCCTTCCAGTGTGCTGGAGCGTCGCGAATCTCAAAGCTGAACTCTTCTGTGTCCAGGTTCTTCTCTGACTCGATAGCAATATCAAAACAAGCATATCCGATGATATCGATGGGAATCTGCGGTTTTCCTTCTTCAAACTGGGTCGTCTCAATATCATAGATGAGAACCTTGAGGTTTTTCTTTTCGCCATTTGTATCAAACAACCATGTTTTTCCTTCTGCAGCAAGATCCACTAAAGCGCGTTGTTGGTACGGGATATCATGTTCAGCGGTGAATAACTCATGTTCGAAAAACAAATAATCACTGATCTCAGGGACCACGTAGGACTCTTTTGTATAGACTTTGAACACATTCCTTGTTTTCGTAAAATCACAAAAACTCCGGTAGGTCTCAAGCTCTCCGATACCAGTGATTTTCGATAGTTTCGGATGATCAATTTTGTTTTGGTTCCATAATTCGAGGAGTTTTTTCCGAGCTGTTTTTGCATCGGTTGCTGTGGGAGGGAACGCGAGAAAATAGGGGTGGTGCAACTCGGAGACCGGTTGTGGTGGTTTTTTCTGAAAATAGAGATAATTCGGTGATATCCCAAGCAATACGTCAATCATTCCCTCATGTTCCCCCAAAATCGTCCTTTTTTTACCCTTAACACATTGGATGTACTTAAAGG
>DATMXJ010000110.1:0-3407 GCA_035561675.1 Thermoplasmatota archaeon | reverse complement strand
TTTCTTAACTTTCCATAATGGTAGATGGTCCTAAGAATAAGACTATACTCGCTATCTATTCCGTAGAAGGTGAACCCTGAGATTGTAACATTACTACTCGAAAGTGAGATGAGAGCCTCACCGGATAAAATTTTAGCGGTTATTCTTGTCGTGTTTTTTGATTCTCCAATAAGTCGGATGGCTGTTGGAATAACAATTGTTTCAGTGTACAGTCCGCTGTAGACAAATACCGTATCTCCATCATGTGAATCGTTTATTGCATCTTGAATCTTCGTATAGTTCCCTGGTCCACTCCCACCAACATACGACCAATTCCCCCTTGATGTCGGTAGAGGTTTCTCATTATCTTGTGCAATCGTTGGAATGATACAGGTTCCAACGAACAAGAGAATGATTCCAACCGCAAAACCTTTCCTTATCAAAGGATATTTTTTCATCTGTTTCCTGCCCCTATAGAAAAGAACAATCCTTGCTTATTTAAACCTTTGTCAGGGAAAAAAAGTGCAGGGGAAGGGATTTGAACCCCCGAACCTCTGCAGGAACAGATCTTGAGTCTGTCGCCGTAGACCAGGCTTGGCTACCCCTGCACGAGCAACACATGAACGGTTCATTCATAATAAATATTTAGGTTGAGACAGCCAGAGAAAAGAACAATTAATGAACCCATTTATTCAAAATCCTTTTTCCGCGGAATGTTTTAAAAGCTGGAAACGATTTCAGTGTAGCACTAGGTGATGGATGATGGGTCAGGGAAAATACATAGGAGTACTCTCAAGCGGTGGTGATGCACCAGGGATGAATGCCGCTATCCGTGCGGTTGTACGCACCGGGATTTATCATGGAAACACCATGTTTGGAATCAAACGCGGATACCAAGGGATGATCGAGGGGGACATCGAACAAGTCAACCGATACTATGTCAGCAATATCATAAAAGACGGGGGCACAGTCCTACAGACCGCTCGGAGCAGTGAGTTTCTCACCAAAGAAGGACGGGAAAAAGCATTCAAAAGCCTGAAACGTTTCGGCATCGATAGCATTGTGGTGATTGGAGGGGACGGTTCGTTTCGCGGACTGCATCAACTCATCGAAGAATTCCCGATCCAGGGCATTGGAGTCCCTGGGACGATTGACAATGACCTCTATGGGACTGATTATACCATAGGGTTTGACACCGCGGTCAACACCGCCCTGGAAGCCATTGACAAGATTCGGGATACCGCATCTTCACATTCGAGATTATTTATCATCGAGGTCATGGGACGGACCTCAGGTTACATTGCACTCTACACCGGCATTGGCGGCGGTGCAGAGGATATCCTCATCCCTGAGTCACCCATGCAGATACCACAACTTGTCGAAGAACTGGCCGCCCAATATAAAGCAGGGAAACACAGCAGCATCATCGTAATCGCCGAAGGAGAAACAACTGGTGGAGCGGCCGAGATAAAAACAGCGATTGAAAAAGTCATCAATTGGGACATCAAAGTCAGTGTCCTAGGTCACGTGCAACGCGGTGGAGACCCCTCTGCCTTCGACCGCGTGCTTGCCAGCAGACTTGGCTACGAATCGGTCCTTGCGGTGATGAACAATGAAACCGATAAAATGGTGGGGATGGTCAATAAAACACTAGCACTCACACCGTTACAAGACACGTGGACGAAGAAAAAAGACATGGACCTGACGTATCTGAAAATGAACGAAGTGCTGGCAGCCCAACAAGTAAAAGCACTTGAAGTGACAGTCTAGAAATCTCTGCAGAAACCTTCACTCAAGAGAAGAGACAATATTGCTCTCAAACCTCAGAAGCTTCTTCGCATACTCCTTTATATAGTTAAAAGAAAAATCATACACCACGTCTTTCAGGAGCAACGGTTCAGGTGCAGCAACCTGAAAATCCACCTTTTTTTCCGGATGGTCTAACGCGTGTCTGACTTCTTTTAAAGAAAGAGTACCGTTTCCTACTTTTTTCAGTGCTGATACGATCCGCCGGATCTGATTCCATAGGAATGTCTGTGCATAGAAATCAAGAATCAAAAAATCCTTTCTCTCAGAGATGACAATAGTATCAATCGTCCGAACCGGGTTTTTCAACGGCTCGACCCGAGCGAAATTCTGAAAGTTATGCTCCCCGGCAAACAACCCGGCAGCACCGAGTACCTTCTCAACATCAAGACCATGGTTTCGGAGATAATACCGGTACTCCCTTCTAGTGGCATGACGCGGATAAAAACAAGGTATCACCTCTTGAACACCGTAGAAGAACACCTCTGATCCATCATTTTGAAACAACATCATGATGTCATCTTTCGACAAAGTCGTGTCAAACGCACAGACATTCCCCAACGCAGACACACCACGATCGGTACGACTCGCGGTACGGAAACAAGACAATTTTACATCCTGAAACATCCCTTGTTCAATCAATACATCCACAACCATTTGCTCAATCGTCCGCTGACCAGGCTGCCTGGCATACCCAGAAAAATTCTTCCCATCATACGCAAATTTCATTGCGACCCGCATACACATACCACAAGGATTCCTCCCATAAAACCATTCTGATGCATAAGAAGATAGTTCTATAAAAACCAATACGATATGACACAGGACCTGCATCCTAGGAAGAAAAGATACCGAAGAAAAAACAAAGATGAACAATCCTTGAAATGAGGCAAGAAACCCAATGAAAAAACACGTTGCGTTAAAAGATGGGACCATCGTATGTATCGAACCGCTCACAGGTGGGGAAGATATCAGAGAATTCCAGCGTTTCATCAACACACTCACCAGAGAAGGCACCTATCTTCTCGTCAACAAACCAATAACATTAAAGGAAGAAAAACAATGGTTTAAAACACAAGTAACAGAACAAAGAAAAGGACAGCAAATCTACCTGAAAGCACTCGTAGACGGTCGTCTCATCGGGGATTGTTTTGCAAAACCAGGCTTTGGTCGGAACCACGGGAACGTCAACCTGGGGATAGCAATAACAAAAAAATGGAGATGAAAAGGCTTAGGTCATATCCTCCTTACAGAACTAATCGAACGCTCAGAGAAGAAATGGCATCCGAAAAACATTTACCTGCATGTCGTCTCAGCAAATAAAAAAGCCTATCAGCTCTACCAATCCCTTGGTTTTCAGATCATCGCACAGCTTCCACAATGGTTTGAGTACCACAATGGATATCTTGATGAGTATCTCCTTCGCCTTGATAAAGAACGTTTTTTACAGCAACAAAAAAAATGAAAAAACCTACTTACCCAGGGACTAAAAAAAGGTAACCGTCCAACTTCACTGTTTTCACCATCGAGGTATCGATCGAAATCATTTTTGGTTTCTGAATCTCAACCGTCGAATAGTTTTTCGGGTCCATCAGTTGAATATCTTTTTTTGACTGACTGAC
>DATMXJ010000109.1:0-15954 GCA_035561675.1 Thermoplasmatota archaeon | reverse complement strand
AAAAAATACTAAGCCTGCTCATGATAAGTATCTTTTTACTTTCTCTAAACGTCTCTGCAGTCAAGACATCTCAGACATCGACAAATGATAAAACGATTACTGATTCCACTGTTCAGTCTACACAAAACGCACCATATGGTGAAGAAGGAGATATCGATCCATTAGTCGATCTAGAAGTAACAGTAACGATAAAGGAAATACGAGCCTTAGACAAAATTGATGATATTGGTAAAGCAGATTTTTTTGTTATCGTCTATATCAACGATGTGAAATTTAAAAGTAAAATATGGTTTAATCAAAATTATATAGATGAACCCTGGTCCGCGACCCTCAATGTGCCTGACGAGGAAGAAAACGTCTCGATAAAAATCCAATTATGGGATTGGAATCTAGGTCTGAGCAGAATTTGTGACCTTAGCGATAATAGTGCTTTATTATTGAGTAACTATGATATCGACCTTGTCTATAACCTAAAAACAGCACATTGGACGGGGGATGACTACAACTATCCGTATATGTCATGGGCTGATCCTAGCGGGTACGGGAGATTAAACGGATGTGATGATAACAGCATCTATCAAGAAGAGAGAGATTGTTTAGTACTGTTCGACATCACCCAAAATGATTTTGACATGGACAATATTCCCTATTGGACTGAAGTAAATAGGTATCACACAGACCCTCAAGTGAATGACATGGGGAGGGATGATGATGGTGATGGCGTCCCAATAGAATGGGAATTCAAATGGGGAACTTTTATTGATTATGATTATCATGATCAAACATGGAATTTTGAATGGTTCTATGATCCATTTGTGTGGGAGGACCATTCTCATCTGGATCCTGATAATGATGGACTGAGTAATGTTGAAGAATATCTGACATCGCAATGGGGATCAGACCCCTTTAGAAAAGATATTTTTGTGGAACTTGACCAGATGGAAGCAGGTCCAAACGGGGAACAAGCCAGTGTATTTCCTGAATTAGGCAAGGATATACTCAGAGATGCTTTTGATAAGTATAATATCCATCTGCATCTGGATGATGGATCAATGGGTGGTGGAGAATGGATACCTTTTGACAATGAAACACCTCGCGAGGAATTAATCACACTGTATCAAGATTACTTCCTTCATGGTGACAACAACAACTGGAGAAAAGGCGTGTTCCACTATGGGTTACTCGTGTATGACGCAACCTATGCAGGATATGTTTTTGGTGTGGATGATAACTACTGGGGTGCATATCAGATTTCAAGTAAACGAGTCGATAAACGTAGCCATGGCGCAGGCAAGGCTATCGGCTATGCAAGCGTCTATATGCATGAGCTTGGCCATACGCTTAATATCAAAATGCCAGGGGGGCATGATGCAAAGAGCGGGTTTCCCTGGAACATTAACTGGTGGAAATGGCGTCCCTATAAAAGTTGCATGAATTACGGGTACACATATCTCCTGGTTGATTATTCCGATGGCTCTCGCGGCAGGAATGATCATGATGATTGGAGTACTCTTGATCTACCTGGATTTCAACTAGATATCGAGTGAACAAGATTCCAACCAAGCGTTGTTCTACGTATCACCCACGTGGTCTGTATGTAAAGTTGTTTCAGAATTTTTTTAAAAAACTCTATGGTCCTTTTTTGATTCGGATGAAATACAACACAAGCAACGCCGGACCGAACGCCCAGGCAGCATACAGGAACGTACGGGCAAAACCAAGGATGACCACTAAAGAACCAGTGACCATCCCAGCGCCATTCAACCCAACATTCGCTATACCAGTCAAGATCCCATATTGCGTCGCGCCAATCCTTGGATTTGTGACATCCATGAACAATGCGCATGATACTGTCGAATGGCCTCCCATCAAAAACCCAATGACGCCGTAAATGATGGAGAGTTTCCACCATGAATCTGCAAAAATAAGGGAAGCGGTAAACACAATGTTTAACACGATGAAAAGATACAGTGCTGATTTCCTACCGATCTTATCGGTCAGGATGCCTCCAAAAAGAGAGCCGACTGTAAGAAACACAGGCAGGATCATGGCGATAAAACCAATCTGGACATCGCTCAGACCAAGTCCATCCCTCATGTAGATGGGGATGATAAAAGACATGATCCCTTCATTCATAAAGACAAGCGGAGAAAAAAGCGCGACCAGCAGAACCGTCCTTGTCTTAAATTCTTTTACGACGAGAGACGCAATTTTTTCTTTGATTTTTCTCTTCACTGTTTCTCTGACGATAAAAGGGAACAGAAGAATAAGAAGAATCAGCAGTGCGTTGATGAGGTAGACGGAATGATACCCGTACTGTGAGCCTAGGAAGGGAAAAAGAGCGGCACCGATAGCCCAGGCTGAGTATTGGCCAGCATACATCGCACCATTGATTTTCCCACGGTCTTTGTCTGTCGATACATCAATAGCCCAGGCGTCCGCTGACACATCGATGAAACCGATGCCGACATGGCTAAGAAACATCAGAACAGTAAAAGGAACCAGGGAAACACTTGGGTCGAGGAATGAGATGAGAAACATACAAGAAACGGTGAGTATTCCTCCGAGTATTATGAAGGTTTTACGTCCGAATCTGATAAAATAATCAATGACCGGACCCCAGACGAATTTGAGCATCCAAGGGATGTTGATGATTCCAACGATGAGTGTAGTGATCGGTATTGATACTGCTTTTTCTCTGAGGTAAAGGGAGGTGGCAACCGTTGTTATCGCTATCATTAACCCTTCTGAGAAATAGAGGCTGCCGAACAAGAAATATTTTGTACTTCTTGTAGTATCGATACCAACCATTCATAAATATATATTAATATAATCTCTTAAATATTTGTATGGATACAAATTCCTCTCATTACGCTACCATGCTTCCAATTGATGGTCATTGGATTTTTTTGGGCTGTGATTTTTTTCCGGTCATCTGATTGATTTCAATTTTGACGATAGTGACTTCTTTGAGATTTTTTTCTGGAAAAATGTACGATGATCCTGGTGAGTAATGGTCGATGATGATGTTCAATGCGTTTTGTTTTTGTTTGATATCTGTGATAAAAGATGCGGTTCCATGTCCGATCACGCTTGCATAGGTCATCGACCATTTGCAAGGGATCCCAGTGTCGATGATTTCAAGGTCACATTCGACCTCAAAACAGACCAGGGGATTTCTTTTTAGTAACTCGATTTTTTTCCCGTCTTGTGCTGAATGGAAATACAGATTGTTGTCGCTATACCCAAAATTCAATGGGACGATGTAGGGGGTCTCATGGTCGATGAAGCCGATTCTGCAGACGGTTGCTTTTGAGAGTATGGAATCGATTTCTCTCCTGTTGGTGATTTCTTTTTCTGCTCGTCTCATGTGCTCGTTCTCCTTAGAACGAAACATTTATATAGGGTATTAACAATTGTTAATGCAGAGAGGTGTAATTGTTGATGAGCGTATCTTTTTTATTCTTTCCTCCCAAATCCTCATCAACAATTTACTTCCTATAATAGTATTCATATCCTGCTCAACGTAATTTTAAGAAAGATTTAACCAAGACTTAAGATTACGAAAACAAGCAGAGCAAACAACGATTTTATCGCAGGCAGAAAGGGAATTCCCGTCATAGATACAATCGAGTTGAACCACATAGTATGGTTTTCCGCCGATGTCTGTTTTGCATTTTTGACATGCCATTTGATTTCTTTTGTTTTTTAATTCGTTTTCATTCATCTTTGTTCACCTTTTTTTTGATTTCGAAAGAATTCCTTCTACGAAAAGATAGATATTGATGGAGAGAAGCGGGACGAAAAGGAAAAACAAGTATTCCTCTACCGGCAGTCCAAAAAGGTTTCCGACTATCTCATCTTGGGAGAAGATCCATAGTCCCATTCGGACGGAGAGTTGATCCCATATCAACGCAATGAGAAATAAAATTACCAGGGCGATACCGAGTGATTTCAGATGTGCTTTTTTTCGATTCAGATAGAGAAGAGCGATATTGGGGGCAATGACGAAAATACAGAGAAGTTGAAGGTATAAGTACATGGAAAAATGAATGGGAACATGCTATAAATATTCATCTATGAAAACAAAAACCTTCGGTTGTAATGATTGGTTTTTATAGGTGACCAAAAAGTATAAAAATAAGAATTAACAATTGTTAATATAGAGAGGTACAGTTGCTGATGAGATTTTTTTCGTTTCAACCTTTCCTCCCCCTCATCAGTAATTCTACTTCCCAATGGCTTTCGTCGTATTAGAAAAAAATTTTACAGACGGGGAATGATTACTACTCGGTACGGACTCATGATGACTCCCAAACATTGTCGAGTGACATAGAGATACAAATCATCATCTCCGCCTAACAGTGTCACAGTAATAGTGAAAAAGCCTCGGGTAAACTTCCGACCTGCGACAGCGAATTCCCACGACTGAACGATTTCTTTTACAACTGTCCAATTGCAGGGGGTATACACTCCTTGTTTGATAGTGGATACATATTCTTTTCGGAAGAGCTGCTTTAATGTAATTTCAATAGTGACATTTGCAGAATCGGCAGTCTCATTACTGTTTTCAACCAACACAAAGAATTGAGCTGAAGTCGATAATCGGGTTCCTTTCATTGTAATGACAAGGTCATGGTTTGACAATCGAGGATGCAGACACGCCATTGATGCAACGGTGCCTAAAGCAAGCTTACAGACCTTGGTCAAATATGAGAAATTCATATGGGCAGCGATATCTTCCGATGTGTGATAGAACGGGTTGGTCGCATTTCTGACAAAATCAGTCCCAGCATATCCTTGTTCAACAAAGGAGAAATGGTCGCTATCCGGGTCCTGGGGCAAAGAGAGAACGACCAGACCGATGTCATCAGGATAGTCAGAGGCGACAGATTGACTTAGCACACTCATCCATGCTGACGCAGGGTTTGCATGATGCCTCACACTGTTTCCTTCCTCGCTTGTGATCGCATAACCAATCTTATCAAGAGCAAGAACTCCAAGGATGTTCTGGTGATGCGCAGAGAGGTTTGTTGCATAACTCCGACTGCCGAGAAGACCTTGTTCTTCACCAGAAAACAAGATGAATTGAACGGTGGTATTAAACGAGTACTGGCGCATGATATCTGCGATCATGAGAACCGCCGCAACCCCTGAACCATCATCTTCAGCACCAGGAGAGATCGCAAGGCTGTCGTAATGAGCACAGAGTATGACCGTAACATCTTTTGAGAGCGTGCCTTCCAATGTTGCCACGATGTTTTCCCCAGATCGTTGCTTTTCCACCCATGGATCTAATTGTACTGGCAGATTCATCGCTGAGAATTGACTATACAGATAATCTCGGAGATCTGTCAGTGCTTGTGATTCTGTAGGATGCGGACCAAACGCTTGGATGTCCTCTACATAGGATCGTAAGTGTGATTCGTTGACCTGTGCGAACATTTCAGAAAGATCAGATATTCCTCCTTTCGCTGCGGTAATCTTCGGTTCGATCATCCTCAGATCTAAGAGAGAACCAGAAGCATATGGAAAGAGAAAAAGGACAGTGCAAAGACAACAGAGGAGAAGACTAAGAAATTTTTTCAAATCATTCTTTTTCATCAATTAAAAAACATATTAATCTGTTTATTTAAATGTATGGCCTCTAGAATGAGGCAAGGATAAACGATAAAGACTACAGAACCATATCTATAGTAATCTCGTGAGGGGCCATGAAAGCGGTTGTAAAACAAATAGATAGCTGTTCTTTTATCGGAAAGGCAGACAGCAATCATTGGGTATCAATCGACACGAAGAAAGAAGTGTCAGGATCTGATGCTGCGGCACATCCTATGGAGCTAGTGCTGCTAGCATTAGGGAGTTGCACCGGTTGCGACGTGATATCGATTCTACAAAAGAAAAAAGTGCCGTTACAAGACTTTGAGATCCATATCGATGCGGAACGAGCAGAGGAACACCCACGGGTGTTTACGAAAATTCATCTTGAGTTCGTCTTCGTTGGTACAGGACTAAATCCGACACCTCTCGAACGCGCCATTGAGCTATCACAGCAGAAATATTGCCCAGTATCAGCGATGCTCAGACCATCGGTTCCTATCACCACATCCTATCGAATTGTGGAAAAACAGCAATGACAAGTCTTGGTTGAAGCCATGGAAATCAGCAGAGTAACACGGACACGAACAGAAGCAAAAACGTTCTACAATAAAATAAGCCCCTGGTACACTCTTCTAGCAGGGGCGTCTGAACGGAGATGCTGGGATGCATGTCTGCAAAAACTTCATATTAAAGAAGGAGAACAGGTCCTTGAGATCGGATTTGGGACAGGAACATGCCTCCTCGAATTAGCCGGATCGATTGGTGATTCCGGCAAAATCTACGGAATTGATATCTCTGAAGGAATGTGCGAAATTACACAACAGAAAGTAAACAAAGCTGGACTGAACAAACGCGTTAATCTCCGATGCGTTGATGCGATACCGCTCCTCTTCGATACGAGTATATTTGATGCGATAATAATGAATTTTACTCTCGAGCTTTTTGATACCCCTGAAATTCCACAACTGCTCTCTGAATGTCGTCGCGTTCTCCGCCCGCATGGACGAATCGGGGTGGTATCGTTATCAAAAAAACAAGGATCGAACGCGATGGTACAAATGTATGAAGTCGCACATAAGTGGTTTCCTCGGATCATCGATTGTCGACCAATTTTCATTGAAGAGGTGGTTACCACCGCAGGTTTTCAAGTCGAAGAAGCAATGGAGATGAAGCTTTGGGGATTGCCCGTGATAGCACTGGTGGCGACAAGAAAATAAAAGAAATATATGAAATATATCAAGTGTTCGTACCTACGTTTTTTTTACTTTATTGATTTGATGTTCAATGGCGAGAAACGCATTCCTCATCGCCTGCTGGGGGCCGTACCCTTCCTGTGTCGCATAAAAAACACCAGGTTTTCCTGAAAGCTTCATTTCACAGACGACTCGGAAAAGTCCTTGTTTGATTTCTTTGTGCTGTTCAAGAGAGACATGAAGGTAGCCGACCTCAAGATATTTTTCATAGTTTTTAAGGAATTCCGCATGGAGGAAATGTACTGCTTGTTCTTTATCGAACCCTTCGACTTTGCTGTTACGGTGATGGAACTGAATGGCGATGGTTTCTTCTTTTTCGATTTCAGCGAACGGAGCAAGGAACTCTTTATGGGTGACGATACCATGGAGATGATTATCTTTCCCGATGAGGATGCCAGGCTGCTCGAATTGATGCATCTTGCTATGAACATCACGGATGGAGGTTTCTGGTGACAAAAGTAAGGGTTGTTCATTCATGAAGGATTTTGCGGGTAAATCAAGTTTTTGTCTTTTCTCTGATTCGAAGTTATCTCGCCCCTCGACGTTGCTATGACTATGGAGGACTTTGTTAATGATGGTGTTAATGGTGATAGCACCGACGACGGTCGAATGATCAACTACCGCAATATAGGGAGAATGTCCTTGTCGGAACAGATGAAGGACTTTCCCAATTGTTTCCGTAGGACTAATGGAAAGAGGTGTGGTACACATGATGGTTTTCACTGGTTGTGCCCCGATGGCTTGCTCAGTGAGTTTTTTGATAACGTCATCTGCGGTGACTATGCCAAGTAAGGTGTCATTGTGAAGAACCGGAAGGGTAGAGATGTTGTTTTCAACCATGGCGCAGGCGATTTCTTCCAGAGATGCCGTTGGGGTGAGTTTGGGAGGATGTGTCAGCATGGTGTGCAATTTTGTCTGGAGGGTTACGGTCGGTTCCATGAGTGTTCGTTTCAGGAGCATCCCTTGATACTTTTTATTATCCATAATAATGATGGCGTCAGTTTTGTCGAAAAGGTTAATGGCCTGGGAGAAATTATCGTT
Source organism: Thermoplasmatota archaeon (assembly GCA_035561675.1). Taxonomy (GTDB): domain Archaea; phylum Thermoplasmatota; class E2; order DHVEG-1; family DHVEG-1; genus SM1-50. The sequence goes on along the minus strand of DATMXJ010000109.1, from coordinate 8,059 downwards.
TGAATCTCGTTTCACTACCTCTTTTATAAGAATATCTTCTGCTGAAACCATAATGTATCACGTCGCTTCAGGATAGGGAAATGAGTTATAAATGTTTGTTACCCGAGAGAGAAAAAATATTATCGAAAAAAAAACGTATTTTGTTCTCTGAAAAATCACTGATCAGTGCTTTTTATTTGGCTGTTTTCCTCGTGCCATTTGTGTATTCTGATACGTATTTCCACTGTTTTTTCTTCGAAAAAGCTGGGAAAAAGCGAAAGTGATATAAATCGGAATTAACAATTGTTAAGTAGGGACGTAAAATATGAGGGAGTGTAGTTTTTTTTATCCATCTTTTCCTCCTTGCCTCACCAGCTTAAAACCTTTCTCAATTTTACGTCCATCATTCCATCCATCGCCCAAGCAACTCTCGTTATCTTCCCAGTAATATCGGTCTTCCTTGATTACTGAAACCATGCTGTGGCTCATAAGGGTTAAATGCAGGATCACCGTACAATACGCGAACATAGAACGTTGGAAGTTCTGCATCAATACGTTTTTCCCCGCGTAACGCCTCACCGACACTCCAGTCATCCACGATCAAATGATTTTCAAGAACCGTCAGACCAGACTCTTGACCGGTTTCTCTTGTCGCACCGATAAAACCATTACAACCAGCATGAAGCATGGTAAGCCCAATGTTCATCTGCGGGGGAAGACCATCAGTACGCCCCATCAAACACGCTGACGAGAGGAAGAGACTTGGTTTCTCAAACACCCAGTTCTTCACATGAGCGACATCAAACGCTTTCGAATAGCTATCCAACCCATAGAGTGACGCGGGAAACCAAAACCAATCCCCATGACCCAGATATTCAAGGTAATTCGCACCAGTGAAGATCCCAAGGATCTCTGCGATCTGCCGACTGTTCCGAAAGTCCCCATAAACCTTCGAAGTAAACCCATACTCCCTGATTTCTTTTGCATAGGGGATCTGATGGAAAACCCCACCAGTCTCACTAAATCCCTCCCCGAAAACGAAATGGAATCGAGAATGCCAATCGTCTGAACTTCCTGGTTCACCGCAGAGAGCTTCATAGAAGAACGTCCGAGCGATTAACACACTGCTATCCTGAACATCCCAACTGATCAGACGTCCCACCGATAGACTCTGATTTAACGTATACGGGTTATCCGATGGCAACCCTCGGTCAGGGATATCCTCCTGAGAAGGACCGTAGTAGTACATCGGAATCATCGTCGTATCCGCGAGGAGAGTCAGCCAAGCTGGCCCACTGAGATATCCGTTGAGAAGATCATGGGTACCAAGTGTTTCTAATGTTCTCGTTAGTTGCTGGACTGTCATGTTGACCTTCGTGTTCGTAAAGTGATGTAGAGACTCATTGTACCAAGGACCTGCACCGGATCCTTGAGCAGCAGATGAATACGACTCATCGGTAAGCTCCCAGGACACATTCGCAATGATGAGCCCCCCATGGGCTGCAGCAAGGTACGGTGCAAGACTGGAAAGCTTTGGGATGAGCGGAAGATGAGGAGAACTCAATGCTGAGAGAGTCGCCATCATCGTGATATTGGCATCGACGAAGGAGATCCCCCTCTGAACAAAAAAACCACCTTTTATCCCGTTGTACACTCGTATATGAAGAGTATAGATCCCTGATGCGTTACAGCTAAGAGTCTCGACATAGCTCTTTCCAATGTCATACCCCATGCTATTCGCATACGCAACAATCCGCCCCTGAGCATCAGTCAGGGTCATGAAAAGAAGAGGAACAATCGAGGAGAAACGCTCAAGCAACGATCCATGTTTTTGAAAAATTTCCCCAGAAATCTGGATACGAGTAAGACCATCGGGGACAAAAATCGTATAGTTACGGGTATCATTCCCAACAATATCGAACTCCTTACCCAGGATGATTATTTTTTTATTGATGACATGGTCAGAGAATGACAGGTGCGTGATGTTGAGAACCGCTGGGGGGACAACGTCTGAGGGGTTCGTCATAGTAAGATAATTAATCGAACCGAATTGATCTTTGATGACAGTCAAAATCATATCAGTGATCGCTGTTTCATTAGTAAGGGATGTCACGGTGATATTCTCAAGATGAAGAGTAATATCCCCAACGACATATGCATGGGTTGTCTGAAGCTGCGTGCAGGCTATCTGAATCTCCACAGCATTATCATCAAAGATAAGTAAAGGCATGTCCAGGTAACTAGCGAGAGGGGTGGCAAGGAGACTGAGCTGATACGCATCCAACGTACCATACGGGATGATCAGAACATCTGATGCGGTGGTAAACACAGAAGTTGCTAGGGAAATCGCGACCGATGGCGCGGACCCCAAAATCTCAATTGATTCATAGGAAGTCTTCAGATGTTCACCCAGAACCAAAAGTGTCTGATTTGTAGAGTCGAAAAAGGTTTCAAGAAACCGTGTTTGGGCATCGGTGAGATTACCCTCATGGTGGACCAATAACGGAAGAAGCCCTGTAGAATTCGTATCTTTGTCATACCAACAGGCAAGACCTGTGCCGATGAGACTAAAATAAGGATCGCTCTCAGAAACAACCACAGCATCTGCTACGGAAGATAATCGTAAGGATCTATTTGAAGAAGGTTCTAATGATAAACAACTAGCGGTCTCCCATCCAATACCTGGGATGTACAAGGTAGAAATGAGAAGAAAAAAACCAAGGAAGACAGCGGTGAACGTTTTCATCATCTATATTTATAAAGCGAAGGATATTAATAATCTTTGGATGACCCTATATACGAATAGATAAATAATATATAGGTCCAATAGATATAAAGTCCATCTCGTTGAATCTTGATGTGACACAAGAGGAAAATTCCATGAAAAACATACTAAGCATTCTCTTGATTATACTCCTTGGAGTATCCGCTATAGGTGCTGATGCATTCCCCATTGAGTCTCAAAGAACAGTAACAGATCCACAACTTCCAATGGTTTTTGATTTTGAAAAAGAAGTGGCCATTGAGATTAACATCTCAAGTGTCGCGTACGGTCATGAACTGCTCTGGAAAGCAAATACAACAGGCACCAACTACGAGGAATCTGCGGTGACCTATACCGATGGTATCGCATACATTGGTTCCTGCAGCACTCACGGAGCTGGTCATGACAAAATCTTTGCAGTGGACACGACCACAGGGGATATCATCTGGAGCAATGACACAGGACCAGGCTATGTCGGTCCGGTCATCGACGGAGACGTCGTGTACATCGGCAGTTCAACCCATGGATATGACCCTGAGAATGAATATATGTACGCTTTTGACAGATTCACCGGGGAACAAGTATGGAAGACACCGATCTACGGTGGTATCGCTGAGTCAGTCCAATATGATGAAACGAAGATCTATTTTTGTTCTGGTTTTTATGAGACAAAAATGTATGCGTTAAACAAAAACGATGGGAGCATCAACTGGACGTATGAGACAGGTTTCTCTGTCTGTGCGAATAAACCGATGCTGAAGGATAACGCGGTCTACGGCGCGTTTTGGGATAATGTAGGAAAATTATTCAAAATCAATGCAACCACTGGTCAGGAGATATGGAGTATCTCCTTATCCGCGGGTCCTTGGGATAATTCTATCACAGCGGATGGCCTTGGACGTATCTTTTTAGCTATCTATTACAGTAGTACGATGAATGCATACAGCGAACAGAACGGCCAGTTACTCTGGACGTATTCGCTCCATGGGGGACCCTTATCGTTTAACGCATATCATAATGGGCATGTGTTCATCGCAGATACCCTCGGGTATGTCTATGCGTTGAATGCCAGCACCGGTCATCTGCTCTGGGAGACAAAGATCGGGGGTTGCTGTGATATCAGCTCACCGACGTTAAGTGGCGGGCTTCTTTTTATCGGCACACGGGATGGTCCTGATGGTGCGTTTTATGCGTTGAACGAAACCACCGGTTCGGTTCTCTGGCGTTACCAGATTGGTGCCAGCATCACCGCACCTCCTTCGATAGTCGATGGGATGATGCTGTGCGGGTCAGATGGCTGGAACATGTACGCGTTCGATGTCGGTACAGGAGGCGGTGATTGGCTGCTTCATCGCTATGACCGATGGAACACAGCGTATTCACCGGTCGGACTCGAGACATGGCAATACGTTCGCGCAGCCTGTAGCTCACAACAAGATATCATCACCTGTGTGGTCACCAATGTCTATGACCATCAAGTGCAGAATATTGTCTTGCATCTGCCGTTTTCCGCGTCCTGGTATACGGAATCAGGGGAGCTTCTGAAAGAAAATTCAGACACCTACACGCTTGATTCTCTACCGACAGGAGGGGCTCAAACGTTATTAATCAGCCAAGAACCATTATTCACTGTCACCATCACGAAACCGGAGAATGCTCTGTATGTCGCAAACACAAAAATACTTCCTTTCTTTGTTCCGATCCTGGTCGGTTCGATCGAGGTTCAAGCATCGGTTCATGAGGTCAATAAATCTTTGGTCGATCGCGTGGAGTTCTATATCGATGATGAACTACAAGAAATAGATACCATGGCACCGTATGGTTGGTTGTGGAGTCAACGATCCTTCGGCGCTCATATGATAAAAGTAATCGCTTATAAAAATGATAAAAGCACTACCGATGAATTGAAGGTGTGGAAAATATTTTAAACAAGAGAAGGAAAAAACCACAGAACCATCATGAATCCCGTCCATAAAACCATATTGTTCGTTTTATGCTGTTTTTCTCAAGGTAGTAAAGATTGGAAAAATTTATTAGCCCTATAGACGATGATTTTTATTGTGCGAGAATTAGATTCTAAGGATCACAAAATCTTATACCATCTCTTTTTGAACTCGAGACAATCGCTTTCATCGGTTGCAAAAAAGGTCGGTCTTCAAAAAAGCGTTGTGGAATATCGCATCAAACGACTGCAGACAAAAGGCATCATAAAAAATTTCAATGCAATGGTCGACGTCTTCAAACTTGGGTTTTCAGTCTATCGACTCTATATCGTCTTACAGTATGCATCGCCAGATAAAGAAAAGGAAATCATCTCTCATTTCGTCAACCATAATAACACATGGAGCATCGCCTCGACGAAGGGACGGTATGATCTAATCATTACTATTTTGGTGAAATCCCCGAATTATTTTTATGCGTTCTATGAAGACACCTTACGACACTATCGGTATTATTTCAAAGAAATATTTTTTTCCCAGCTGTACGAATCATTCGGATACAAACATTCCCTGTTGCTCAATGAACTAACGACAAGCCATGAACGTGCATATGAATATCGGGATAATGGACAAACCGTTGATGTTGATTTGGTCGACTACAAGATACTAAATTTACTGGCGAAGAACACTAGGATGAATAGTGTCGACATCGCAAGCCAGATCAAAGTATCAACGGTGACGATCCATTCCCGGATTACGAAACTCATCAAATCAGGGGTGATCCAACGCTATTCTATCACGATGGACATTAATAAACTTGGGTTACGCGAGTTCATCGTGAATTTATCTTTGCGTGATTATAACAAGAAAAACCAGATCATCACCTACCTTAGCGATAACCCATTTCTCTGGGAGATCCACAAAGCGATTGGCGGGTATGATTTGGAAATCACGTTATACGCGACGAACTTTGAGCATTTTTATCGGGTCATGGAAGACCTTCGGAAAAAATTCCCAGATGATATCGCAAATTACGATTATCTGTATGTCACTGAGGTTTTCAAATCAAATATTCTCCCTGAAAAAGTATAAGGTCCTTCATCGAAGAAGGCAAGGTTTTCGAAGAAAGAATCGAGAGAAAATTTTGTGCTATTGTTTCTTTACTTTCTTCAGTACATTATCGATGCGGGCTTTTAACTCTTTGATCTCAATGGGTTTTTTGATGTAATCCTCTGCGATAAGTACGCCAGCATGCTCAGCAAATTCATCGGTTCGAGCGGTGAGGAAAATGATAGGGATGTTCTTCCAGGAGGGGTTTGCACGTATCCGATCAAACACCTCCCATCCATTCATCCTTGGCATCATGATATCCAGGAGAATAAGATGTGGGAGTCCTTGATTCTCCAATAACTCAAAACATTTTTCACCGCTTTCCACAGGGATAATCGTGTACTCTTTCCCGAAGAGGTTCTCGAAAGATGTTTTGATGAAATAGATCTGATCCTTTTCATCATCCACTAGCATGATTTTCTTCATGATGTTTCTTGCCTCTCATGATATATCAAAGAAGTCTTTAATAATTATTGTTACAGAGGGAGAAGATCGAATACCATAAATCCCGTAAGAAATCAGAATTAATGTTTTTATGGTGTCAATGCTGCCGGAAACGTGAAGAACACGGTGGTACCCTTTCCAGGGCCAGGGCTTTCTACCCAAATGTTTCCGCCATGCTTTTCAACAATACGTTTGCATATCGACATCCCTAGACCTGTGTTTTGAATATCATGTCTGGCTGAATCTGCTTTATAGAACTCATCGAAGATACGGTCAATCTCATCCCTGTTCATACCGATACCGTTATCCTTGATGGATATCGTAATAAAATCATTTGTCAGTTTTGCATCGAGCGTTATCCTGCAATCTTCCTGGCAGTATTTTACCGAGTTTTCAAAGATGTTCGTCAGCAACTCCTCAAGTCGTAATCGATCTGCTTTAATCAATAAAGAGTCGCCAATGTTGTTTAAAATCTTAACATTGTTATCATCAAACAGGATTTTTTTATTACTAATAATCTGATTGACCTCTTTGAATAAGTTGAGTACCTCTATAGAGAACCTTGTATTCGGTGAGTTTAAAACGGCAAGTTCAAGTGTTTTCACCACGAGGTTTTTCATGTAATCAGCATTTCGATGAAGGACGGTAAGCATCTCTTTTTTAGCGGGATCTGCTTCTTTTTCTTCAAGCAGAGGAATTAGATTTATCAGTGGACCTAACGGGTTTTTCAAATCATGTCCAAGTTGATTGATGAACTCATCTTTTTGTTTGAGTAATTTTTCTACTTCCCCGGTTCGTTCTTGTACTCTTCCCTCGAGATTCTTATTTAACACACTGAGCTCTTCTCGCGCGACTATTAAATCTTGATTTATCTGCTCAAGACGTCTGGTTTTTTCCTCTAATTCTTTCGTTCGTTCAGCGACCAGTTTTTCCAAATTCTTGCTATATTCTTCTAAATGATCCCTTGAGATTTTCAGGTCAGTACTCATCGTATTAAACGCAGTTGCAAGCTCCCCGATCTCATCCTTTGATTTGATTGTGACTTCGTATCCGAGTGTTCCTTTCCCCATTCTGCGAACGCCCTTTGTCAGTTCCCCGATAGGTGACGATATGAAGTAATTAAAAAGGAAAAATATCAGCAGAAAGGATACGATGATGAAAATACCTGAGTACAGGGATATCGTCACAATCATATCATTGGTCATGGTGTCAAGGCTTGCGAGCGAAAAGGTATAACGCACTGAATAATCGTGTCTTCCCCAGTCCTCGAAGAATGGTTGAATAATATCAACACGTCTCGTTTGTTCATTGAGAAAAAGGGAATAGACCGATTCTCCTGCTCGTTGTATCAGAGTTGCATTTTCGAGAAATCGTTCCCCATTTGTTCGTTCATCGTATTTCCCGGTCTGTATTTCAACGGAGTCAAATAAAATCTTGCCATTCACATTGACGACCTGTATGGTAATAAGGTTATCGTTCAGTTTCATGACATTATCGATGACTTCAGTGAATTTGTAAAAACCAGATTCATTATAGAATACGAAGTTCTCGATGACAGCGGCAGTTGAGAGGCTTGAAAAAGATGTGGCAGTATTGATAAGCGAGTCTTTTGCGGCCTTTGATTCTCGTTCAATAATGACCAAAGAGCTTGTTAGAAAAACAACGAGAAGAATGACAAGAAGCGGAAAAAAAATTTTTAGTTTTACACTGCGGAATTTCTTCATTCCCTATCGCACCAATAACCAAGTATCCCGCCTCTGTTATTTAACAGTAATTTCTTCTACAAGTGTACTGAGATCTGATCGTGGGCTCCATTCAAGAT
>DATMXJ010000108.1:0-8566 GCA_035561675.1 Thermoplasmatota archaeon | reverse complement strand
CCCTGGAAGGGAATTTCATCAATGACAATAAATTTGGAGTCAACCAATATCAATCGTTCTCCAGCACAATCCTCTCGAATGTGATAAGTCGCAATACCTACGGTATCCAAGATGAGTTCGGCGAGCGAAATCGATTTGAACAAAACACCTTTGATAACAATACCCTAGGAATACAGATCATGGCCTGCGGAAAAACACAAGTCATTCGCAACATCTTCGTCCACAACGAACGCAATGCTTATTTCATCAATGAGGGAGTCTATGAACTGCAAGCGAAGCTCTCAGCATGGAATCACAACGATTCCTTCGTATTCTCCCAGTATCATATCCTAGGATGTACGATATGGCGTGAGAACTATTGGGAGAAACCACGCCTATTACCGTGCAGCATCAATGGAGAACTATGGCTGTGGACCTATTGGGAGCCTCACCCAATCCCCTGGGTAGCCTTCGACTGGTATCCCGCACAAAAACCCTAATCACTCTCAGAGAAGAAATGAGAGAATTTCATATCTTTTCCGATAAAGTATGATTGAGGCATTGAACATTTGACAAGCAATCCTTCTAGGGGATTTTATCCTAGATCTTCCCTTCCCCCACGGGAGGCACTGAAGTATTAGCACGTAATCCCGACAGGAGAATTTATAATCATTAGAGGTATAACTTTCAAAGAAAAAGAGATTTGAACTTGGAGTTGGTATCTCATCCCCTGCATAATCTTATATTTCGTTTGTAATCATTTACACACATATCTACATATAAAAAAAATATTCAAAATATTCGTTATCAGTATATTTTTAGTAAGCATTACGAACGTTGATGGTCTATTAACTGAAGATATCATTAATAATAAAATCAATAAAAATAACATATCTGTTCCTAATAGAATCGGTGGCGAAGTAGGAAACTCGGATGATTTTGACCCGCTTGTCGATATTGAAGTTACTGTCGACATTATTTCAATTCGAACTTTAGATGACATCGGTTTTCTAAACAATCCTGACTTTTTTGTAAAGGTTTTCATAAATTCAGAAGAATTTTCATCTCCTATTTGGTATGATTCTCCCTATCTCTATGATATCCATTGGACAGCTACTGCGAACGTACCTGATGATATCGAATATGTTGACGTCACTATTGAATTATACGATAAAACGATGTTTGGAGAACATCCAAGTGCTGTTTCGAAAAAACCAAGCACTAAAACACAAGCATATACGACGAATATGATCTACAATATAAAAACGGGTCATTGGACTGGTGATGACCATATAGGTGATCCTAGTGGATATGGGCGGTTGAATAGCTGTGATGTTGAAAGTATCTATCAACCTGAGTGGGATTGTGAACTCTGGTTTAATATTTATCAAACCGACTATGATGGTGATGATATTCCTTACTGGACTGAGGTCTATACCTACAGGACAGATCCCACGTACAATAACACAGGAGAAGACTTTGATAATGACACCCTTCCTATCGAGTGGGAACATAAGTGGATGTATGATCCCAACATATGGGATAATCATGCCCAATTAGATATGGATAATGACATTCTAACCAATGTCGAGGAATACCTCGTGTCTGATTGGGGATCTGATCCATATCGAAGAGATCTCTATATTGAAATGGACGTCATGGCAGAAGGACCCCTTGGACAAAATAGCTCTGTTCCATCTTATTCAAAGGAATTGCTCAGAACAGCGTATAATCGTCGAAATATTGTGTATCATCTTGATGATGGTTGCTTAGGTGGTGGTGGAGAAAAAATACCCTTTGATCGAAAAACGTATCCTCATGAAATCCTCACCACATATAACACCTATTTTCTCCATAATGATTCTGAGAACTGGCGGAGAAGCGTGTTTCGCTATGCGATGATTATCTATAATCATTATACTGCTCCAGGTATGGCTTTTGTAGGGGAGCATCAGCGGCTCTATTGGCATGTACAAGGTATCAACACGTTTGTCATCTCCGCGCGATCTATGCAAAAGACATCACTAAAATTAAGCAAATCAATCGATTTTGTGTTTGCTTGTGCGATTATGCATGAAACAGGTCATACATTCGGTATTGATTTCTTATTTCCAGCTGGTTGTGATAATGTACGAACCTCTGGACCTTTTAGTCTTGCGTTTTGGTTTTTTGGAAATTATAAGAGCTGTATGAATTATAGGTATGTTTATTCCATTCTTGATTACTCAGATGGATCTCACGGATTATTTGATTATGATGACTGGTCAAATCTTGATTTTCCATTTTTTGAAAGAAAATAACCGTCAATCGTTTTCAACTCTGTGAATTGAACCATGCCCTTTCACGCCCCTCATCATTCTTTGTAATTATGTATATGAAATCGATACTCTTATTATCCGCATCGGTATCAGTGAACAGTGCTATGTTACCAACGCGTCGGTTTGTCATCTTTCTTGAAAAAATGTTTCCCTTTCGGTTCCTCGCTGCAAAAGTGACACGAGTCCCGCTCGTGAGGGAAATCGCCGATAGGATGCTCTTTAAACAGACAAATCTCACCGTCATTCCAGTTGAATCTGTCGTTGAAATCAATCTTGAGAAATCGATAAAAACTCCGGACAGTATCGTACTTCCATCACAGGTCGTTGATTATTTCATTCGTAAAACAAACTACCGATTTATCATGAATTTTTGCATATGCCGTGAAGCAAATCACTGTAAGAACCATCCGATTGAATTCGGTTGCCTCTTCTTAGGAGATGCAGCACGAGGCATCAATCCAGAGTTTGGGAGAGAAGCGACCGTAGAAGAAGCATTGACATATGTGGAGAAATGCCGCGCGGAGGACCTTATTCACCTCATCGGACGGGATAAAATCGATGAGACATGGCTTGGCGTAGGCTCTGATGGGAAGCTTTTGACGATCTGTAATTGTTGCAGTTGCTGTTGTCTCTGGAAGATCCTTCCCGATCTTGATCCGCATATACGCTCAAAAGTGAAACGAATGCCGGGAGTTGAGGTCACCGTGACAGAGAGATGTATAGGATGCGGAACGTGCACCGAGCATTGTTTCGTACGTGCTATACACATTGAACAGGGACATGCGATCATCGGTGATGATTGTAAAGGCTGTGGTCGGTGCGCTGATCATTGTCCACAGAAGGCTATCCGAGTAACGATTACTGATGGGCAATTCCTTCAGAAGACCATTGATCGGATTGAATCATCTGTCGACGTCCTGTGAGCTGAACGTATGTTTATTAAATGAAATACTGACCGTTCACCTCCTGTAAAAACATTACTGCTTCGGAGGAATTTATATCACATGGCTTTTGTTTAATCCTTCCGCTTTAGAAGAATTTCCAGACTTCCGTTTCCTTTTCCGTCTTATGTCCCGCATTATCATAGACGATAACCTTCAGGAAGTGGCGGAACAGGCTTCTTTCGCTCCATGTCCATGTATAGGGCGCAGTGGTATCATTTGCTTTCAATGTCTCATCGACGTAGAACTCCACGAGAGCGATACCTGACTCATTATCTGAAGCGCTGACCTGGACATCGATGGCAAAGAACACAAGCGGGGTGATAAACGGGAGGACCTTATCATTTCTGATATAAATTGCTTTCTCAGGTTTTGTGATCTGAACCACGGGTGGTGTGATATCGCCAAGGATTTCAGTCGTAAAACTCCAGGTCAAACCTGGGGTAGCTGCACCATGGTTATCCCAAGCGGTGATTTTCCAATAATACGTGGTGTTTCCCTGAAGCGTCGTCGGTTGGTACGAAGAGTCTGTATGGTTACTGACGAGTTTCAGAGGAGGAGATGTTGTTCCAAAGTAAATATCATAGGTGACTGTATCATCTTGGTCTGGGTCGCCACCGGTCCAACTCAGCAGAGTATCTACATCAACAGCGGTTGCGCCATCCATCGGCGAAGGGTCGTCAGGTGTATACGGTGGATTATTCGGTGTTGTTCTTGTGGTAAATTGCCATATATCGCCAGAAGATGAAAGTCCATGAATATCCCAAGAGATAATCTCCCAATAATACGTAGTGACGTAGTCCAAGGTACCTGGATCGTATGATGGAGTTGATTGATTTGATGCTACTTTTAATGGTGGAGAGGTCGATCCGAAGTACACATCGTAAGTCACGTCGTCTCCATCGGGATCTCCACCAATCCAACTCAGGTCGACCGTTGTTTCTACGTTTGTCGCTCCATCGGATGGAGATGGGTCTGATGGTGGGTACGGTGGATTATTCGGCTCTTCCATCGTTGTAAAATCCCAGACGGATCCCTGCGTTGACGCATCATGGTTGTCCCAGGCGATAATATTCCAATAATACGTCGTCGAATATATCAGAGTACCAGGCTCATAATTAGTTGCAGACTGGTTACTTATCAATTTTGGAGGTGGGTAGGTCGTCCCAAAACACACATCGTAGGTTACGGTATCACCCGGGTCAGGGTCGCCACCATTCCAACTCAGATCCTCATTGATATCAACATTGGTCGCATGATTCGCAGGTTGAGGATCCGAGGGGATATACGGAGGGATATTCACCTCGTTTTCTGTGGTGAAATCCCAAATCAGACCTGCTGAAGATGCCCCATGGTTATCCCAGGCGATAATCTGCCAGTAATATATTGTACCATAATTCATAATACCAGGATCAAAGAAGTTATCCGACTGATTACCTACGATTTTTACTGGTGGATAGATCGTTCCAAAATAAATATCATACAACACCGTGTCCCCAGTATCTGGATCACCACCGGTCCAACTAAGATCTGCGTCAATATTCACTCCGACCGCATGGTTCAAAGGGGAAGGCGCGTTTGGAATATAAGGGGGGTTGTTCGGTACACCAGTCGTGGTAAAAATCCAGAGTGGACCTTGGGTTGACGCACCACGGTTATCCCATGAGACAATCTTCCAATAATACGTCGTTGAATAACTCAGAACACCAGGATTATACGTTGTACTCGGGAAGCCTATGCTAACAATAGGCGGCGGATTGGTCGTGCCAAAATACACATCATAGGTGACGGTATCACCCGGATCTGGATCACCACCAGTCCAGCTAAGATCAGTATTAATCGAGTCATCGCTTGAATTGTTCTGAGGGATTGGATTGCTAGGGACATTCGGCGGATTATTTGGGACATATGTCGTGGTGAAATCCCAGACAAGACCAGCTTTTGATGCACCATGAGAATCCCAAGCAACGATCTTCCAATGATACGTGATCAGATAGTTCATCGTTCCTGGATTGTACGTGGTCCCCGATTGGTTCCCTGCGACCTTTGGTGGTGGATTGCTCGTTCCAAAATAGACATCGTACAAGACCGCGTCCCCCGGGTCAGGATCCCCACCAGTCCAACTCAGATCAGCGTTGATGTCAACACTGGTCGCATGATTCGGTGGACTTGGGTTATTTGGTTCATTAGGCAAGGAGTTAGTCATGAAGTGCCATAAAGGACTACCGGCGGATGCACCATGAGAATCCCATGCGACAATCCTCCAATAGTAGGTTGTTCCATAACTCAATATTGACAAATCATAGGTTGGCACCGATTGATTACCAAATATCTTTGGCGGTGAGCTACTTGTCCCAAAATATACATCATAGGTCACAGGATCACCATCAGGATCCCCACCGATCCAACTCAAATCTACGGTGATACTGATGCCGGTTGCTCCCTGAGGTGGAGCCGGTGAACTCGGTGGATAAGGGGCTCTATTTTCTGTCGTGAAATCCCAAATAACCCCTGAGGTCGAGGCGCCATGAGCGTCCCAGGAAACGATCTTCCAGTAATAATGAGTGTCATATGACAATGGACCAGGATCGTACATGAGGCTGGACTGATTTTCAGAAACTTTTACCGTCGGTGGAGTTGTCGTACCAAAAAACACATCGTAGAGAACCGAATCACCAGGGTTTGGATCCCCACCGGTCCAGCTGAGGTCTGTGTTGATAGAAACACCTGTTGCACCGTTTGCTGGGTTCGGACCACCTGGAGGATTAGGAGGATCGTTATGCGTGGTAAAGTGCCAGAGGGGACCAATGGTTGAAGCACCGTGATTATCCCACGACACTATTTTCCAATAATACGGCGTTCCATAGCTCATCGTTCCTGTGTCATACGAAGCACTCGTTTGATTACCCATCACCTTCACCGGAGGATACATTTGATCAAAATAAACATCATAGGTGATAGGATCCCCATTGGGATCACCACCAGTCCAACTAAGATCGCTTGTGATAGGAACATCGGTCGTACCATTGGTAGGTATTGGATTCCCAGGAATATAAGGTGGTTCATTGGTCTGCCATTTCACGCTCCATTTATCAAGCTTCGGGGACGTGGAAGGATTTGATCTAGTAAATGTCGCTTTCAACCGAATGGTTGGAGCAAGGATACCCTGATTGAAAAGATTCGAACCGGGTAAGATATTTTGAAAGAGTAGTGCTCCGGTCATCCCATCAAGAACATCAAATGTGATAGTACCATTCATATATGTTGCGTTAAAAATATCCCAATGATGGAAGTTCGCTGGAGTGATTTTAACGGAGGTCACATGAGCCGACAGCACAAGTTGCTTTTCAGTTCCAATCGAATAGGTCACGCTTGATCCTGCGATTGAGGAGGACCATAGATTACTATACACATCCGGCATGTCATCCCAAGGTGAAGGATAGGTTCTCCGAATGTCTTCCCATCCCACAAACACATTATTGTTACCAACAGCGATATTTGACCAATCGGCAAGCGCTGATGGGCTCACTGATAATTTAATATCACCATCAATTAATTCGCCATTTGAAGAAATTATCTTTCCCCAGATCAATCCAGATCCACTAGTTCCTTTACTATTAAATGAGACGAAAAAAGAGGAAGAAAAATATGACACAATATCTGTCCTAACATATTCGCCGGATTTTATTTGAAACGTATTTACAACGACATTCCCTGAGTAGTCAAAAAGTATCCCCCAAATATTTCCCCACCAATCAGCGGTACTGATATCATCATTATTCCAGGTGACAAGGAACCGCTGGGTCTGTGGACTAAACTCAACGCAGGGGAAATTATAATCAACAGCGTCATTGCCTGTCGCAACCGTGATGGTGCTTCCAATCTGAGCGAGGTTTTCATCAAATATTCCTGCTTTGATACTAAAAGGACCGTTGTCCGGGGTGATCCCTTCTTCCCAGACAATCATATAACGTTCATGAACTGGGTCAAAAGCAACCCATGGTTCACATTGGCTATAGGTCGCAGTAGCAATCCCTTTTTCATTTCCGACAGGGTTGCCGTTTGTGTCATAGAGACGACCGTAGATGTTGTAGTTTGTCTCTCCGTTTCGAGCGTCCTCCCAGACGACGCAGAACCGGTTATTCACCGAGTCGAATTGAACGTTCGCATCCGCTTGACAATCCACCGCACTACAGACGGTGATGACATTACCAAGCTGTAATTGATCACCGTTTCGTACCACCGTTCGTGCTTTAATATCCTCCGTCGTTGCACTTGGGTTTGCGACCGTGTCATAATGCTCCCAAGCGACAAAATATTTTCCACCACCATAGTCAATTGACGGATTTTCATTCCTAAAATAAGTGGTTCCATCATTGAAGATTTGTTTGTCATCAACTATTTTGTTACCGCTTGTATCGTACATAGAAGCCCTGATTTCCTGTTTAAAGCCCCATGTATAGGGTGGAAACCATGGCTGACCTTCTTCCCAAGCTAGTAAGAATTCGTTATTCCCATATGCCACATCAGGATCCCATGTCCCTTCATTATTTGCATGATTGGTGGTTTTTTCGTCATCAGCCCAAAATGCCGACCAACCAAAAACCCCTGGATAACTACTTTGGCTGGTTGCTGAGGGATTTCCATAGAAGAGGTACATCGAGCTTGTTCCAATAGGGACTGTCGGTACTTTGACCCATACGTGAGCTGTAGTCGTGTTATATGTTTCAATCCAATAATTTAACCAGGTGCTAGGGTTGTTTTGATGTTTGAAGCATATATCTTGGTACTGTGACTGCATATCAGGTTCATGAGTGATTGCAAAATAGATGATGGTGTTCGTAAGTATTTGACCCGCAGTATTTGTAATCGTAATCGGTTTCATTTTTGTCCATGCAGGATCGGTCCATACCGGGTATGTATCTGTCATGGAAACTTGACCATTTGATACTAAATAATTATCCGATTGTCCAGCACCTGGTGGGTTTGTGTCTATTTTTGTTGTATTATCAAAAAGATCTTCCCAGGTCATCGTTGAGAACAAACCACCTCTATCGTCGTTGCCTGACAAAGAGTAATTCGTATCTGGGTTAGTGTTGATAAAAATTTGAGCAGCCGAGGTTGTTATGAATACAAAAAATAGTAGGCTGACAACTATTTTTACAAAGATATTGTTCGTCTTCCTCATAAATGTCCCCCGTATTGTATTTGTTTATACCTCATGTATATTTAAACATATTTAAGACAACGACACCGTCTTCCGCTCTACTATGAATTTGATTTGCTCTGAGGATAGCAAGGAAACAATGTGTTTATAACATTGATTAC
>DATMXJ010000107.1:0-2976 GCA_035561675.1 Thermoplasmatota archaeon | reverse complement strand
CGATTGCTTTCCCTGCCATTTTCCCCTGGAGATCATAAATAGCTTGGAAGATGGTCCCGTTGATGACAAGAATTACTGCGAGGAACACGAAAAAACTGATGAAGATGACGATACTATACATGGACATCTCGGTTCGTCGTTGTTGTTCGACACGTCTGATTTGATCAAGTTCTTTTGCTGCTGCATTAAAGACGGAGGCGGTGTTCCCACCGATTTCCAATGCTTTATTAATAGTAATCGCGAGTCGTTTTACCTCATTGTTATTGATTCGCTCCCCGAAATTTGTTAACGCCTCATCAATAGAAATACCCCAGGACAACTGGGCTACCATCATTTTCAACTCATTGGTCAATCGACCATAGTCGCCTTCGGATGCTGACCGCATAGAGTCATAAATGTTCATCCCTGATGCCGAGGAGTTAGCGATGTCGAGCAGGAAATCAGGGAGTTTATCCATGATTTCTCGTTTTTGCTTCTGTTTCATAGCGTTATAAAAACCAAGTGGTCCAATACAGCCCAGGACACCAAAGACCAGATAATCGATCGGTTGAATGAAACTGACGGTGATGATAGGGCTCCCTATGATATCAAAAAAACCAAAGACGAAGCAAAACGCGGCAAGGAGGATCGACACGCCAAGGATGACCTCGATCAGTTTATCCTTTCCATATTTTCTATTGATGTTGTATTCTTTCACAAATCTGATTTTCTTTATACTTCTTCACCCATCCCTGATTTCATCATGACATAAAATCCACCATACGCCATTGGAAGTATAACAAGGGAGATGATATAGAGGAAATCAAAGGAGATACCACCGCTAGTAAGCCCCATAATCGACAGGATGATAACAAGGAACAAGGGAAATGCAATCACAGTGGTGACAAAGCTTTCTGCCATGATAGCCAACGAATCAAGGTTTTTTTTCCGATCAGATAAATCATCATACATGTACCGATCGACACAACGGTCAAAATAGGGTGCAAGGTTGCTTCCTGATTGGAGAACCGCAATGATGCCTTGAAGAAAATCCTTGAATTTTCTCGAGGGGGAAATCTTTATTGCGTTGTTTAATGCAGAAACCGCATCCAATCCCATAAGCTCGATTTCTGTAGTGATTTTCTTAGCTTCCTTTTGTACCTCCCCATAGAGTTCGATTCCGGCGAGGGTCCCGAAGATTTCAGAGGGGGAAATCCCAGCGACAGACATGGTATTGATGAAATTTGCGACATAAGGAAGGTGACGGTCGATGTTCTTTCCTCGTGATTTTGCTTTTGTTGTTGGTAACTGAAGGTACACCATCCCGATCATAAACGGAACAATGGATGTTACAACAAGAAGGAGTAACGCGGTGATGTTGCTCGGGAGAAGAAGATAGAGGAATAACGTTGAACTAAACGAAGCAATAAACCCAAGAATGATATTCATCAGAACCATGGAGTAGTACTCTTGGTACACCATGCTGATGTCTGCTTTTTCAAGCATGTTGTTCTTATTTGTCTCACTGACGTTGAATCTTTCAAATAAATTTGAGAAGGTCTGTCGACAAAATCGTGTGTATTTTGTTGATTTCATTCTTCAGTATCCCTCTGTATACGCTCAAGGACTCGTTCAGGGAACTTTTTATATTCTGCGATGATGCTGCCGAATTTTTTATATGATTTGATTTTTTTCTTCCGCATCCATTCAAGGACGATGATCCTGTTGTTGAGTTCATGCTGCAGTTGTTCATCAGACCATTCGTTTTGTTGTTTAATTCGATTGAAGATTTTGCTTGACCCTGTACTTTCGAAGCGGTCATCGGTTTTAGAGACCCATGCGTATGGTGCCATGAAAATTAGTTGGTTCGTATCTGAGTCGAGTTTGATGATTTCAGTGACACTGGTCATCCGTCTGACCATTTTCCCTCCGATTTCCACCGCATTTTGAAAGACAATGACGTCAAGGGACGTCAGGAGAGCCCGGGGGAGTTCAATCGGTGGGTTTTCGAGTCGTTGAATCAGTGTATGAATCGTACTGGCGTGGACCGTCGCATACGCGGTATGCCCGGTTGCCATCGCCTGGAAAAGGCTGTACGCTTCCTTTCCTCGGACCTCACCGACGATGATGACACGGGGTCGTTGACGCAATGCTGCCCTGATGAGATCGAACATGTCGATGTCTTTGCCGGTTTTGCTCTCATCGCTTGCTGCAAATCCTTTTCTGGTGGTCCCAGCGATCCAGTTCTTATGGGGGATATTGACTTCCCTGGTGTCTTCTATGGAGATGATTTTATGCGAGGCAGGGATGAACAGCATCAACGCGTTCAGTGCCGTGGTTTTCCCACTTGCTGTTCCTCCGCAGAATAGAATAGAGGCGCCGTCTTCGATCGCCATCCAGAAATACGCTGCCATTTCCGTAGACATGGATTTATATTCGATTAAATCGACAGGAGTGAGAGGGATTTCTTTGAATTTTCGTATGGTAAAGGTAGAACCTTTGGTGACTGTACGTGCGAGGGTTGCTTGGAGACGAGAGCCATCTGGTAGTTTTCCATCGACAATCGGTGAGAATATCGATATTTGTTTTCCTGAGACTTGGCAGAGTCGAACCAGAAATGAGTTCAGCTCAGGTTCAGATTCAAAGTAAATGTTTGATTCGATCGCCTCGAATTTCCGGTGATGGATGAAGATAGGAGTGTTTGGTCCATCGGAGGAGATATCCTCGATACCATCGTCATGCATCGGAATATCTATTCGTCCGTACCCAAGGAAGTCTCTGAAGATATGATAATAGATGATGTCTTTTGAACCTTCTTCAATGTAGATATGGTTATCGCAGATGACACGCTCAATGGTTTCTTCTAAAAATTTTGTTTTTTCCTCATAGGTCATGTCAAAGGTGTCGATATCTGCAAGCATTTTGAAGAGATGTGCAATTTCATTTTTAGTTTGTTTTTCGTCTTCGCTGAGTTGTGGTTCCATGACTTCGTAGACG
>DATMXJ010000106.1:0-2564 GCA_035561675.1 Thermoplasmatota archaeon | reverse complement strand
TCACCAGAGATATCGATATCAAAATTTTTATTCTTAATGCCTTCGATGACCGCATGAGCGATATCTGAATACAAAAGTGTTAACGAAATGTCATGTTCTTTCGAAGATTTGCTTGGAATAGACAGATGTTGCAAACTGCTATTTCCCACATAACTATCAGCGACAAAGACATCGAATCTGGCAGATACGATAGACAAATCTCGACCCGTCGGATTCGTGAAATTTATGGTGACCAAAAGGTCACAGGAGGTGAGCCCAACATCAGCTAAACGGACATCCTCCACATGTATGGTGAGATCGTTTATCGCTGCTTTATCAGCCATGATCTGCTGGATCGAGACGGCAACAAGAATAACGATGACCAGTCCAATCATCATCAAATATCGTTTTTTTATCATGTGCCTCATTTCTTCCTTGAAAACCTATCCTGAGAAATTCATGCCTTATGGTATGGGGTTGATGGTTTTGTCGTATTAACTCTTCAGGTCTTTTTTCTTCTGCTCGTACTCCTCTTTGGGTATCTCACCTTTCGCGTACCTCTCATCCAGGATCTGCAAAGCATCCTTCGGAGGAGAACTCTGCAGGGGTTTGTCATTACGAAGAATCAGGTACAGTATCAGAAAAAGAATCCCGACACAAGGGATGATCACCAGGATAAACCACAGTAAACCATTCATCCCTCGCTTCTCCGCATCCCGATACACTAACGATGCGACAACGATAAAAACAAGCCACAGGCCGATCATAAAGAATCCCATGTACGGGACCCCCCACCAGTTCATCATATGATCCCAGTCCATCATCATATCATTCCAATCCACCATAGGCCACCTTCGAACATTTCAAAACACCTCTTTCCTTAAAAACATATCCGTACGATTCTATGGTTCTCCATCGAACCCTGAGGCCTTGTGACATCTTCGAGAACCCAGTAAAGACCGATACTTATTTATACTAATAATTACCATAATAGTAATTATGAATAGATATACGAAAATGTATGGATGGTTATACACCACATTTGGAACAACTACATTTACCATTGATGACTTCCGGAGTATGTTTCCCAGCAACCAACCAACAAAAACAATCCATGATTTAATCAAATTACACTACATGAAACGCATACGCCATGGAACCTATCAAATCATACGACCAGAAGAATACGTCCGCACCATCGTCTCAGAAAACATCAGCCAAGAAAAAATCATGACCCAAGCCGAAAAACCGTATGCCTACTGCGAAAGCACTGCAGTCACTATCTGGACCGATGGATACTACTGGACCGATTTTACGAAAGGCTTCAGACCTATCCACATACAGGTCGATAAAAAGGCAGTACCGTACTGGAGAGATTTTTTTAGACACTATGATACAGAATATATCATAGCTGGAGAACATAAAACAATGTTCGGCGTCACCTATGTCATACATCCTATTGATAAAATCATCGTTGAAAAAAAGGATGGAGATCCTGTTATTTCTTTACATGAAACAATACAATTTTGTAAAAAAAATACATTGTTATACAAACCCGCGATGGAGTTTTTAGATAAAAAATATCATCTTGGTTTGTTTTCAGAGTATGAGTCGGTGGCATCATGAAACCTGATTTTTCCGCACGGGAAAAAATATGTTTTGATATCCTGGGTCTCCTCGAGAAGAACGAATCGTACGTCGTGATTGGTGACTATGCAGTATCATCATATGGATTTCCCCGTTTCTCTATTGATTTAGATGTCGTGATACCCAAGACCAATCTTTCGTTTTTTCATCGATTCATGTCTCAGGAAGGATTTTCGAAAAGCAAAGAAAAATCTGATCTTGCCTATTCTGATAAATTTGAACGATATGAAAAAGACCTTGTCAGCATCGATCTTCTCATCAATACGGTCGAATCAAGACAGACCGGATATGCCTATCCGTTTTCATATTTGTATTCGAATTCTGAGATACGTCAGGTTAGCGGCTGGGATCCTTTCCGTAAAGCACGAGTAAAGGTTGCAACACGAGAGATGTTGATTGCCTTAAAGATACACTCTCTGCGTGATGCTGATAAACGAGACGTCATCATGTTATGTTATCAGATACCAGATGTATCAGCTCTTGTCAAACACCTTAGAAACGGACCGAAGAATATACTCCTAGAACACATACACGAACTCGGATCTGTTCTCGATGACCAGCATAAGAAGGATTCGCTGAAAGGCGTGTATTCCGTCGATGACCGAGTGTTTGAAAAAACCGTAAAAAATTGTCGCCGTGCTTTAGAAGAATTACTTTCTCAATTGCAGTAATCAATCCTTTGTCGTCCCATGTCCGCTCATCAAAGAATCACGATGGAAAAAATAAAAATTATTATAAGCAAATAATTCTTGTTCGCATACATGAAACACGAACATGACACACTCAACGGGATATCCTCTCTCATGCTGGCACTTCTCCTCACTTTTCTTTTGGTGATCCCCACAAACACCCCAGTCCATGCAGCCGACCCATCACAGGCACTACAAATCACGATAGACGACGGCGATATCATCGGCCTCGGGCTCGTCCTTAACACG
>DATMXJ010000105.1:0-5107 GCA_035561675.1 Thermoplasmatota archaeon | reverse complement strand
CCGTTTGTCGGGATTTTCCATTGTGATGTCGTCTGGGTCATCCCGGTTTCTGTCCCGTAGTAGATGATCGGTGGCTGTGGGAGTGAGAATTGGACGACTGCCGCGGCTTTGAGTTTTCCCTTGTCGTTACCACATTGGAAGAGGAACCGGTCAATGTCATGATTGTCTAGGAATGTGGGGAGTAAAAAATCCTCTGGGAATTGCGCATAATGCTTGCGGAGGTGTTTTCTGAAGGTGTTTTCTGATAGGGTCCTGTTGATGATGTAGTGTTTCATCAGCTCTTGGACTTTGAAATCCAGGATGCCATCAAGCGATCCTACGTATTCTTTGAAGAGGTTGTCTGAGGAGTCTCCGGAGAGCCATTTGTGGAATTTATGGTGGACTTGTAGGGTCTGCAGTTCATGTCTTTTGATGCCCATCATCCAGGCTTCGCCGATGAGGACTGTGTGCGGATATTGTCTTTTGATTTCCCCTGTGAAGTGTTCCCAGAAGGTCTGTGATGGACCGATGACATGGTCGAGGCGGAAGCCATCGAACCCAAGGCTCAGCCAGTATTTCGCGGCATTGATGATGTGATCTTGTGTCTGTGGGTTGTTGAGGTTGAGTTTCGGGATGTCTTTCACACTGAGGAAACAGAGGTAGTGGTCTGGCCAGTCTGTGAAGTAGAACCAGTCGTAGTACTGGCTGTTTTTATCGTGTTGCGCTTCTTTGAAGAACCGGTGTTCTTTTGAGCAGTGGTTTGGGACGAAATCCGCGATGATGTGAAGGTCGCTATCGTGGGATTCTCTGATGAGTTCCTTGATGTCATCTTGTGTCCCGAAATGCGGATCGACCTGGTAAAAATCGGTGATGTGGTATCCGTGGTACGCTGAGGTTGTATAAAAAGGGGAGATCCACAGCGTGGTGATCCCTAGGTCCTGGAGGTAGGGGAGTGTGTCGATGATTCCTTTGATGGTCCCTCCCAGGAAAACTGGGGAGTCCCAGTTTTTTGTCTCGTGAAATCCAGCGAATCGATCAATAAAAATGTGATAGATGGCGCCCTGTCTCATCCAATCCAGGTTACTCATTGAGCATGCATGATGTTCTTCCCTTTATAATATTTTGATGGATGAAATCTTTTTTTTTAGCAGCTTGTTTTAAATTCTCTGAACATATTTGTTTTTTTTGAGGGATATCTATGGATAATGATACAAGGATTCAACATGTGGCATTGGAATGTGCAAGTCAGCAGCAGGCTGATACGTTTTTTATTAAGGTCCTTGGGATCCCGAAAGTGAAAAGTACGATGCTTCCAAAAGAGCTTTGTTCATCGATTTTTCAGATTGAGCGGTCTGTACAGATGGAGACGTATGACAATGGGAAGGCACGGTTCGAGGTGTTTCTCACGACAGAACCAAGAAAATCATCTTTTGCGCATATCGGCATCGCGGTTGATAATAAGGCTGATTTTGTCACCCGGTGTCAGCGGCATGGGCTTCAGCCGTTTTTCATCCAAAAAGAAGGAAAACAGTTGTTGTTTGTCAGGGATTTCTCTATGAATCTCTTTGAGGTATTGGAACAATAAATACCCGTTTCTTACGTGTCATGGAAACATACGCTAGAACTATCCTCCTGCATTATCATCTGCCAATTATGTTTTATTAATTAAGAAGTGCATTCATTTGCCGATGGGATGTGGACTTGGATGCACAAAAATATACGCAGGTTAGATGCTTATCATATTTCGGAAGAGGAATTTCGTGAGCTCTGTAAGCAACCGGCTGGTATTACACAGAGGGTTGTGAATGCTGTCGCGCAGTATAATAAGATGGTGTCATTGTCGGAGCATCTTGAAGGGAAGGATGGGAATGAACTTTTGATCAAAGAGGCGGAAGAGGAAGAGGCCAAGGTGTTTTTGGATGGGATATTTGATATCGTGCAACCGAGGGATGGTTAGAGAGATTTTTTCAGATGATACAGTGTCTGTCACTCAGGATTTTTGGTAATGCTGGTTTTTAAAGAATAAACTGATATGATACACCCTCGATGTCGCCACCGATCAGCATACTATCTGTCTGACTAAGGATATGTTTTTAAAGAAGGAATAGTTACGAAGCCGCAAGGTGGAGCGAGGAGTTCAGGAGAAATGCCGGTTGTTAAATTATTTAATGGAAAAGAATTTGCTGGAGATATTATAGAAGATCGTGATTCAGAGTTGGTACTGGAAGATTTTTCAAGTCCTAAACGGGTCATTCCGAAAAGAGATATTTTTTCTATCGATTTTTAACTGTTCGTTTACCTGGACCGATTGGGTCTCAGGATATGTTTTTAAAGAAGAAATGATTTTTATCTTTACCAAACATTTAAATTAGTTAAGCTGATATTAACTTTTAACCTATTGTGTAATGGAGATAAAAACCATGAAATACGAAATCGTAGGAATATTTGTATGCATTCTATTGGTAGCTGCTGCCGTTCCCACTGTCAAGTCACTGGGCAATGGAACAATAATGACCACTCCACCACATTCGTCTGATTTAAAACAAGCATTCATCTTTGGTAGATATACAAATCTCACTGCACAAGGTGAATACCTCACCATCGAGGCAGCAAACTTATGGGTGATCTATAAGGAACCCAGATCATTTGACCATTTTCCTCGTGGGACGCCTGTAACATTTGAAATGTACAACGCGTATGGACATATGTTCAAAAAGATAGAAGTACTCTTCCTCCATGTCCAACTTGTTGTCTAGTTTTAAAACCTTTAGGCAAGCCTGAATTCCAATTTAGATAAATCTCGTTCTTCATTTTCTTTTTTTCTCATTTGGTTCGCACAAAAAACATGGCATTCTAAAAAAAATTATAGTTTCATAATAAATTTTATATATCATAAGTATCCATATGTAATGTGAAGAGGTGATTAGTTGGAACATGAGTTTTCTATGATCGACATGGAGAATGAGGAATTTTATAAACAGTTGGAAGAAATGGGTATAGTTACCAAGCTTGAACTCCCAAAAGGGTTAAAGGAATTATTAGACGATTTAGAAGAGGCAGAGGAACGCAATGATGTGTGTATCTATAAAACACTTCGATATCCTCCTAGATCAACACCACCAGCCACAGACTAGCCAAAATTATTTTTTTTTGTTCAAGAAATATTCGTTTCTAAAGATATGTTTTTTGTTTTGACATTATCGCAGGATAAATTTATTTTGAATCATTTCCGAACATTAAATTGGAAATGAAATGAAGGAAGTAGAAGTAATAATCGGAATTATTTTCATTGTTCTTGGGGCTATTTTATTTTCGATGAATTGGAGTAATTTCATTAAATTATTTGGTTTTGTCCTTATGAGTGCTGGTGTTATCATTTATATTGTTGTAGTAGATTCTATAGACGAAAAAAAGAGATTTAAAAGAAGGAAATGGCTCTATAAATTCCACCTTTGAAAATTCTTTTCGTCATCCTTTTAGACCAAGTTTCTCGGTTAGATAATTTTTGAACGTGTGATACAATTCCTCCTTAATTCCTCCCTTTATCTGAATGTCAACCGCATGATCCTTCTTCTTATGTATCTTCATAATTTTTACGATAACGATACTTCGCGTTCCTTCCTTTAAAATTGCTGTCACCTCTATTGATTTTCCTATTTGGATATCATGGGTAATCGAACTGAAATCATCGATAGTTTTCCTCAGATCAGAATGGTCATCTGAATGATGATATACGGTTTTCTCATCGATAACGATTTTTGAGAGATTTTTAATCTTTGCCTTAGCCAGTCCTCGTAATACGAGTTCTGCTGTTGGAACAAGATCAAACCCTTCTTCTACTAACCCATTGCCTGTAATCATCGTTATGACCTTTGAAAAAATAGTAGATGGAGGTATCTTTTTTTGTTCGACGTTCAAATCAAAACGGACATGAAGATTTCGAAGAATCTTTTCACCGGACGGTACGTGTTTCTTCCCTTTTGTTTTCTTCGACGGATGTGTTGCATTGATCCAATCCATGACCTCGGAAGGGCTTTGTACCCAAGGAGGTTGTTTAAAATCAGGAAACTGTTCCGTCATGGTTCCTTCCCAATTATCAGGTCGTAATACCTATTTCTTTATTAAATCTATCAAGAAAAATGCATATCCAATACTAGCATCTCAAGGTATTATTTTTTTTTAGTGTTTCTTTTGGGAGATTACCTCCCGTATGGGGATGTATGCGAGGAGTATTGCGATGAATATGAAGATGAGCAATCCTGGCCACCAGGGTGCGGTCTGGAAGAGCGTGAGTTGAATCCCAAGTACGATGAGGACTGCGACGACGACGCCCATGAGTGCTTCTCCTGCGACGAGCCCTGCGGTGAAAAGCAGTCCGGTTCGAATCGCTTTCTCCTTCGGAGTGATCCCGGTTTGTTTGATGGCCACCTCCCAGTCGCTATACTCTTCTTCTCCTGCGCTGCCGTATTTTTTCTTCAGGATTACATCGGTGACATGGCGGATGCCTCCACCGATGAAGATTGGGACGGAAAGCGTAAAGGGAAGGTAGATTCCGATGGCGACCGGCAAGACTGGGAGTCCGATGAGGATG
This sequence comes from Thermoplasmatota archaeon, assembly GCA_035561675.1. Lineage (GTDB taxonomy): Archaea > Thermoplasmatota > E2 > DHVEG-1 > DHVEG-1 > SM1-50. The sequence continues at coordinate 537 of DATMXJ010000105.1, read as the reverse complement.
AGGATGAAAGCAAGGACAGCACCTGCGACGACGTAGGGCCAGAGCATGTTCCCACCAAGGATACCCTGGACGATCCCTTTCATGAGGAATGCTTGTGGCGCTGGGAGTTTCGTGCTTCCTATGGTGAACGCCTGGTGGAGTACTCCGATGATGATTCCGATGGTGGCCGAGATGGCGACGACTCCGAAGATCATGGAGATCTGGAGTTTCTTTGGTGTTGCTCCGATCATCTGACCGGATGCCATGGTTTGCAGGAGGTCCCCGGAGATCGATCCGCCGATGCAGACAACCGCGGAGATGAAAATTACAATAGCCATCCCTTGTAATCCTGTTACTCCCAGTCCGAGCATGAGCAGACTGACGATGAGAAGGATGGTGACGGTCACCCCTGAGATCGGGCAGTTGGAGGACCCTACGAGACCCGTGAGGTACCCGGCAAGTGCGCTGGCGATGAACGCAAGGAAGATGGTGAGGACGGCCATGAGAAGGGATATCCCTATGAGTCCTGAGAGGATTTGGTAAAGCACAAAAATCGGG
>DATMXJ010000104.1:0-3706 GCA_035561675.1 Thermoplasmatota archaeon | reverse complement strand
TGCGAATCGTTGAACGCTCGTGGTTTCGCAAGGGAAAACAGCTGGTCGAGGGTATACTGTTGCCCGTTTACCTGCAGCTCATCGGTCGTCGTTCGCGATGCATAGACGTACAGTGACGAGCTACTCGCTATGAAAAGCAATATGAGAGCGAGAATTGGGAGTAATCGGTCCTTCCCCATAGGTATCGTTGGGATGGATGCAAAGGTGGATATATAAAAATTATCCAATCGAGATGAGCAATTTTAAACAATCTAGTTGCTTACCCCCAATTAGATATTGTTTAGGTTTTTACTGGTAATTCTTATCTGATTTTTGTGTGCAATTAAGCACTTATTGATAGTAGATAATTATGTGTGTATTCATTTTTTTCCTTTAAAATATATGTTTAGAAACGGGTAACAAGTGTTCATTATCATCCTGAGATTCTGATAAAAACCAATGCGATAATTGTCATATCACTTTCATTAGTGGTTTTTTATTTTAAGAGGAAAGGGGAAGCTCGGAGACAATATGAACGCTCTACCTCCCCTATACTTTTCAAAGGGGGAATAATATGAATTCCTTTCCTCTTCCTACGAAGAAAATAAACTCCCGTATGTATTAATAATTTTCTATACTTATTATGTGCAATTGTCGATATTTCACCCAGTTAACGACCTCCCTAGACATCAAAAACTCTGCATAGTCCATACAACAGTAGAACTACATCGAATCCCCTTAACATTCTGTAATTATCTTCTAAGATTTCTCCCCAGATGACAAGAACTATTTGATTAATTGAAAATTAAAGCGTGCAATCTGCAATCCTTTATTGCGTATATTCGTTGCGTATTTTCTCAGAAGATCCTCATCGTTTGGTCGCCATTGGATCCGCTCGAGCAATGCATACGAAATCTCCGCGTTGATGTTCTCGACATTCCATGGTGCAGCACTTCGATAGGCATCCAGAAAAAGTTGGCAAAGCTTGAATTTCTCATCCGTGAACATTGGATCGGTACTCAGAAGAGACCCGCAAAGGGTGGCAAGGTCTTCACTAGATTTGCCGGTGCGTGATTCCTCAAAGTCAACCCCCCAGATACGACCCTTGTTCTGGATAAAATTCCGTAAGGTCGCATCACCACGAATTTGAAAACTCTCTTCTGTTTTAAAAAAGGTATGAAACCGGACAAACCAGTCAGCAAGCTGATGGACAACCTTTTCTTTTTCCTCAAAAACCGTTATGGGATCGTTGATGACATCACAGATATTCTGTCCGAGAATATAACTCATCACCAGAACATTATTTTCCGTGTCTTTCTCAAAAGGTGATGGGATGGGCAGGGCAGAAAATCCTTTCTTAAGGATCGTATATTCATTATCCATGTTCTGTTTCAAACCAGGGACGAACCATTTCAGGATCCTTGGTTGACCATTAAGTAACACATAGGCGACTGTGTTTTTTTTACTCTTTAAACGTTTTTGAACTTTGACGTTTTTGTATCTCTCAACGTTCTCTATGAGATCTTGGATGTCTCTCATTGTTCAAATCAATGTATATCACAGAATGAGAAATACCTTCCGATTGGAATTGTATTAATATTATAGAAAGTTTTAATCTTTTATTCGGTGATTATTTTAATAGACGTAACCATTTTCAACCAAAGCCTCGAATTTGTTATGGATCCTTGTTCATCAAGGAAAACGATCCTTAGTTTTCCATCACTGGACTCATTCAACCATTCTCCTTCGAATTGATACGCAAGAACCATGGTCATATTTCCATTACCTATCGGGTTTGGGTCAGATCCGTTCTCAGGATTATAGATATCGACATTTCCGATGATTGTCGAATAATTATAGGACATATTTTTTCCGTCATCAGAGAAAACCTGAAGGGTGTAATGGTATGGTGGAATTGGTTGAAGCATATTGACTAGTGTTGTGATATTCACTCCGGTATAATTTCCTAGTCCTTTGATAAAACCAGATTGTGTTCGATATCCTCCTTTTGCGGTGTAAGATTCTAAACGTTCAAGTTGTCCAAAGGTGAAATTCTGCGTTTCGTCATTGTAAATAAGCGTGAGCGTCGGTGGGGCTGTTTTGTGATCATCGTTATTGTCATCGGGTGTCTCTGTTTGTCTTGGAAGATTCACATAGACAAGGACAGCTATTGATATAATGATGGCAATTGCAACGACGGCGCCGATTATTTTATTTGTTTTGGATGTCATGAGCGACTCTGAAGCTGATGTTGTTTTTAAACATTTTCTAACATCTCGGGTTCTTTCATTGTTCGTGCGGTAAGATAAATTCCCATCAGGATGATGCCACCACCGATCATGGTGTAGAGCGATGGCTCTTGATGGATCCAGGGGATCGCATATGCTAACAATGAGGATCCTATGGGTTCTCCGAGGAGTGCTACGGACATGATGGATGCACGAATATATCCTAATGACCAGTTGTAGAGGGTATGACCGAAGATGCCCGAGACTACAGCCATCAACAGGATAATGGCATAATCAGATGACGCAAGATTATACACTGGTGCTTGAAGCGTGAGGCAAATGAGAAATAATGCAATTGTTCCGACCATGTACACCACGAATGCATAGGTGATGGTAGAAACCGTTTTGCGTAGCGTTCGTCCCCCTAAGATGTATAATCCCGCAGCGATTCCGCCAAGAAGCGCGAGGAGGTTACCTTCAAGGGTGTCAAGACCGAACGCGGCGAACCCATAATTCCCAATGACTAATAATCCGACACCACCCAACGAGATAGCGATGCCTAGTGCGTTGACCCAGGAGAGTTTTTCTTTCAGAAAATAAAAAGAGACGGGTGCGACAAGAACCGGATGAGCGGTGACGAGAATCACCGAGCTTGCCACTGATGTCATCTTTAACGAGGAGATCCACAAGGCGAAGTGCGCTGCAAGAATAAGACCTATCATTATCATAATGAGTACTGTTGTCTTTGGAAGTGTACGGAGTTCATCTCTGGTTTTTTTTCGCAGGAGAAGAAGTGGGACAAGGAGAAGGGTTGTGAAGAAGAGTCGATAAAACGCGATGCTTAATGGAGGAGCCTGGCAGGAGAGAATGAAAATGGATGCAAAGGAGACTGCGATGATGGAAATAAGAAGACCAAGAGCGTGTTTTTGCATGTTGAGAGGGGATAATCAACTGCCTCGCTATTTGTTTTTCTCTTCATTGTTTTGGTTGGGCGAATGGTTTCCGATAATTGATGAGAAGGACCAGTGTGAAGATCAAGGATATTGAACCTAGTAAGACAAACGGCATCCAGATGCCATACAGATCGGAGAGCACGCCACCGAGGAAAAGAAGGATGGTTCCTCCGCCGGTCTGAAATGTGAAAGTTAACCCAAACGTCCAACCCTCAACCGACTCATGGGTCACCTCAGAGACAAAGGAGAACAATGCAGGATAGGTGAGGAACACCGCGACCCCTAGCAGAATCATGATCAGAATAAGGATGATGATCTGTGTGAAGACCGCAAGCAGAATACTGAGGATTCCTATGGTGACATACGAGGCGACAAGCAGTTTTTTCCGATTGATATACGACCGAATTCTCCCGTAGGACAGGGAGGTGATACTCCCGACCCCTGCCCAGAGAGCGACCAGAAAACCGATCACGGGGAGGGACAATGTTGTCCGTTCCGTGAGCAGTAACGGAAAATAGGTGATGATCACGCCCCATGATGCGCCGC